>RFJM01000106.1 GCA_003694905.1 Caldilineae bacterium | reverse complement strand
GTGCCGTCAATCCCCCTGTCGTCAACGCCTCCCTCTTCACCTTCCCTACCATGCAGGCCTTTCTCGACCGGCACACGCCGGCCAGCGAGACCGGCGGCCGAGGTCTCAGCGTCCCAGGCAGGGCTGCATGTGGGACAGGCTTTCCAGCCCGCCGGGCCTGTATCGGGCTCGTTGCCCGCAGCCACATAGTTTCCCCCGTCCGGGTGGCGATAGGAGAAGGGCGCACCTAGTCCCTGTCCGACCAGCATCAAGCATTGCAATGTCGGGCAACCCCGCTCATTTGCCAACTGACCCAGCCTGGGACATGATCTCGGCATCATCCTTCCCGTCTCATGCACTCCGGAGCCCTCCATGCAAACCTCCACCCGAATCATCCATGAAGGCGAGGACCGGGAGCGCTATTATGGTGCCGTCAATCCCCCTGTCGTCAACGCCTCCCTCTTCACCTTCCCTACCATGCAGGCCTTTCTCGACCGGCACACGCCGGCCAGCGATCGCTACACCTATACCCGCGACGGCAATCCCACCATCCGCGTGCTCGAAGACAAGATCGCCCGCCTGGAACAGGCAGACGGCTGCATCGCCACCGCATCCGGCATGGGCGCCATCACCGCGGCCATCATGACCGTGCTCAATGCAGGCGATCATGCCCTCGTTGTCGATAGCTGCTACGGCCCCACCCGCCGCTTCATGGACACCCTCATGGCGCGCTGGGGTGTCTCCACCACCTACTATCCACCCGACGCCGATGATCTCAGCCCCTGGCTGCGCCTCAATACCAGACTGGTGTACATGGAATCCCCCGGCAGTCATTCCTTTCACCTGCAGGATCTGGCAGCTCTGGCCACGCAGGCGCGCGCACAGGGCGCCATCACCATCGCCGACAACAGTTGGGCCACGCCCCTCTACCAGCAGCCCCATCGCCTCGGCGTCGATATCGTCGTCCATTCCGGCACCAAGTACATCGCCGGACACTCCGACCTGGTGCTGGGTCTCATCACCGCGGGCGAAAGACTCTTGAGCCGCATCCGGCCGGTCGCCATTACCCTGGGCGCCACCCTGGGTCCCAACGAAGCCTATCTGGCGCTACGCGGACTACGCACCCTGCCCGTGCGCCTGGCCCAACACCAGGCCAACGCCCTTCGGGTGGCGCAGTGGCTGGAACAACACCCCAAGGTGCGCCGCGTTCTCTATCCCGGTCTCCCCTCCTTCCCGCGTTACGAGCTGGGCCGCCGCCAAATGAGCGGATACTCCAGCCTTTTCTCCATCGAACTCCTGCCTCCGCTGACCCCCAAGCAGCGGCATCGTTTTGTCGACAGCCTGCGCCTCTTCTCCATCGGCGTGAGCTGGGGCGGCTACGAAAGCCTCATCATCCCCTTGCTGGCGCAAGACGACCAGACCGCGGCCCTGCATCGCCGTCTGGGTCTGAACGACGACTGCTATCGTCTCTCCATTGGCCTCGAAGACCCGGATGATCTGATCGCCGACCTGGAGCAGGCCCTCGGCGCCTACCAACCGCGGCCGATCTAGCCCCCAGGCCGCCACCTGTGATAGGATCACGGCGACTTTCCATCCACTTCGCACCGCCACCCACCCATGCTTCTCCGTGCCTACTGGAACATCCTGCGCCGTCGCTGGTGGCTGCCTCTGGGGCTCTTCCTCCTGACCCTCCTCTTCAGCCTGGCCAGCAGCCGGCCCTGGCAGCCGCGCCCCCCGAGCTACGTCCTGGGCATGTCCTTCAGCGTGGGTGTACGGCCCCAGGCCCTGGCCGACCAGTACACCTACGACGGCTACTACACCGCCCTGGCCTCCGAGTATCTGATCGACGACTTCAGCGAGATCGTCAAAGGCTCCGAATTCGCCGCGGCCGTGTCCCGACGTCTCGCCGATCAGGGGATACAAGTCGCTCCCGGTACCATCCAGGGCAGCACCCAGACGGGTACCCTGCATCGCATCTTACAGGTCACCGTACACGGTAGCGACCCGGAGCGGCTCCCCGTCATCGCCGATGCTGTCATCGCCACCCTCACCGAAGACGCCGATGTTTTCATGCCGCGGCTGCTGGCCGACCAGGGCGCCGTCTACCTCATCCATCGCGGTCAGGTCGCCGCGGTAGGTCCGGGTCTGCGCGAACGCCTGGACCTGCCCCTGCGTTTGATTCTGGCTCTCATCGCCGGTATCGGCCTGGCCTTTCTGCTTGAATACCTGGATGATCGGATCTACACAGCTGCTCAGCTCGAAGAAATGGGGCTACCCGTGTTGGGTGAAATACCGAAGAAATAGCGCCGTGTGCTAGAATAGTGTGCTCAATTCATCTCGACCGGTGGCCCCACTCCACCGAGGAGTAACCTGCCATGGAAATCAAGACCTACCTGAAAATACTGCGCAAGCGAGGCTGGATCATCCTACTCACAGCGGCCATCGCAGCCGTTGCTGCCTTCGGCTTCAGCCGTTTGCAGGATCCCATCTACCGCGCCCGCATCCTGGTCAGCGTCCTGCCCGCGCGTGCTGACTGGGGTCTTAGCAACTCCACCAAAGACCTGCTGCGCAACTTCCAGACCAACCTGCTCACCCACCGTATGGCCCAAAAGGTCATCGATCGCGCCCAGCTCGACATGAGCACTTACGAACTGCTGGCCGAGGTCGAGGCCAATCCCGAACCCGACCGTTTCGTGATCGAGATCGTGGCCAAAGACCACGACCCCCAGACCGCCATCGACATCGTCCAGACCATGGCGAGCATCTTTGTGGATGAGCGCGAAGCCTGGAACCAAGAGCAGGACAAGCGTGACCGCATCGACGTGAGCATCGTCGACGACGCCCGCGATGCACCCCAATGGCGGCCCAAACCCGTCACCAACGCCATCGCCGGCTTTATCCTCGGCGCACTCATCGGCGCGCTCATCGTCCTGGTGCTGGAATGGCTGGAGTCCGATATCATCCGCACCAGCGAAGATGTGGAGCGCGTACTGGGGCTGAGCGTGCTGGGAGCCATCCCCGCTGCAGAAGACGAGCGCGCCCTGACCGGCCGGCGCGGCGAACGCCGGCTCAGTTCACTCCCCCAAACCTAGGAACACCTTCATGAGCATCGATCTTGTCACCCTGACCCACGCCACCTCCCCGCGCGCCGAAGCTTACCGGCGCCTGCGGACCAATCTGGAGTTCTCCAGCCTGGACCACCCCCTCCACACCCTGCTGGTCACCAGCGCCGCGCCTGAGGAAGGCAAGAGCGAGACCCTGGCCAACCTGGCCGTGATCAATGCCCAGGCCGGCAAGCGGGTAATCCTGCTCGAGTGTGACCTGCGCCGCCCGCGGCTTCATGAGATCTTCGGCGTCAGCAACAACGCGGGCCTGTCCACAGCGCTTCTCAACCCCGACGCTCCACTCCCCCTGCAGGAAACCGAGATCCCCAACCTGCTGGTGTTGCCCAGCGGCCCCCTCCCCCCCAACCCGGCGGATCTCTTGGCCTCCAAACGCATGGACGCCCTGCTGACCCAGGTCGCAGCTCAGGCCGACCTCGTCCTGCTGGATGCTCCCCCTGTCATCGCCGTCACCGATGCTGCGCTCCTCGCCACCAAAGTCGACGGCGTGCTCCTGGTCATCAAGGCCGGTCATACTCGCCGTGAACATGCCCAGCGGGCCAAGGATCTGTTGGCCAAGGTGAATGCCCGCGTTGTCGGTGCCGCCCTGACCAACGCCGCTCTCGACCACAGCATCGACAGCTACTACGGCCTGGGCTGATACTCCCCTCCCATGGTTCTGCTGCCGGTAGATTGATGCATTCCCGCCTCGGTCTGCCGGTTTTTTACGAGCTCCCTAACCCAGGAGGCAACGCATGAAAGCACTGATCCTCAGCGGCGGCAAAGGCTCTCGTCTGTATCCCCTCACCTACACCAACGCCAAGCAACTCATCCCCGTCGCCAACAAACCCGTGCTCTTCCGCGTCATCGAAGCCATTCGAGACGCCGGCATCACCGACATCGGCATCATCATCGGCAGCGGCGAAAACGGTCGGCGTGTGCAAGAGGCCGTGGCCACGGGTGATCGCTGGGGGGTGGACATCACCTACATCGTTCAGGAAGCCCCGTTGGGCCTGGCCCACTGTGTACTCATCGCCCGCGACTTTCTGGGAGACGAACGCTTCGTCATGTTCCTGGGCGACAACGTCATCGAGGGGGGTATCAGCAACCTCATCGGTGAGTTCGAACAAGCCGACTACAACTGCCAGATCGTCCTCACCCCCGTCGAAGAGCCTCAACACTACGGCGTGGCCGAACTCAACCCCGACCGCTCCATCAAGCGACTGGTAGAGAAGCCCCGTACACCGCGCAGCAACCTGGCCCTGGTCGGCATCTACATGTTCGACCATCACATCCACGAGGCCGTGCGCGCCATCAAGCCCTCCTGGCGTGGAGAGCTGGAGATCACCGATGCCATTCAGTGGCTGGTCGACCAGGGGCTGAAAGTGCACCCCTACATCCATCACGGCTGGTGGATCGACACAGGGAAGCCCATCGACATGCTGGCCGCCAACAGCAAGGTTCTGGAAGAACTCGTGCCGAAGATCGAGGGCTTTGTCGACAAGGACTCGCAGGTAGACGAGCGGGTCTACATCGAGTCGGGCGCCCAGATCATCAATAGCGTCGTGCGCGGACCTACCATCATCGGCGAGAACACCCGTATCGTCAACAGCTACGTGGGGCCTTTCACCTCGATCTACCACGACTGTGTGATCGAAAACTCCGAGATCGAACACAGTGTCATCCTTGAACACTGCCAAATCAGCGACATCCCTACCCGCATCACCGACAGCCTTATCGGCCGCCACGTGGTGATCTCCCACTCCGAACTCAAACCTCGCGCTTTCAAATTCACCCTGGGAGATCACTCGCGCCTCGGTCTCATCTAGCCTCTCTCCCTTCCGCCCTTTCACCTCCCCCGGCCTCTCACCCTTGCCCACCTCGCTTCCTGCCCTCGCTGTCCAGATCGCCTACCCCGATCAAAGTTGGCCCTGCTACAGCGTCGTTCAGAATCTGCTCAAACGACCGTTTGTTCCCGCCTACCGCGTGCCCTATCGCGGCCCTCGCGAGCGGCGTATCTGTCGTCTGGCCGATGCCGTAGCCTTGCTGGCCGAGCGGCTGGAGCGGCTCAGCGAAGTCTACCCCTACTGGCGGCGATTTGAGCCGGGACCGTACTTCGACCTGCGGCCGGAGCAATTGCAGGCCATGGTACGTATCGAGCGCCTGGGCGCAACCCTAGATGTGACCATCCACGCCGACCTCCTGTCGCCCGCTTTCCGCACAGCCGAGCGCTACTGGGCCCAAACCTTTTGCCCCGCGTATCACGCCGCCAGCAATCGCCAGGACGACTCTTACACCATCCACTTCTTTCGCCACACACTTCCGGCCATGCAGCGGCGCATGCAGGCCGCGCGCGAAGAGATCGCGGCCGCAGGGGAGCTTCTCTTCCAGCGCGGGGACACCACCTTCCTGGCTTCGGCCGCCGCGCCCGACGAACGAGAACGCCATCTACAGCGCCTGCCCCCCGGCGACGAAGACCTCTATCTGGTGTTCAACGAAATCCCCACCCTCACCCTCAGCCGTAGTTTCGACCTCTTGCAGCTTAGCCCTGGTTCTACTCCCTAGTCTTCCCTCCCGTCAAGCACTATGAAGAATTTCCTCATCACCGGCGGCGCCGGTTTCATCGGTTCCAACTTCGTCCACTATCTCCTCGAGAAATATCCCGACTATCGCGTGGTGGTCTACGACAAGCTCACCTATGCCGGCAATCTCAACAACCTGCGCGATGTGAGCGATGACCCCCGCTATGCCTTCGTGCGGGGGGACATCTGCGATCGGGAGCTGGTCGAACGGGTCATCCAGGAATACCAGATCGATACCATCGTCAATTTCGCGGCCGAAACCCACGTCGATCGCTCCATCATGGACCCCGATGCGTTCATCCGCACCGATGTCTACGGCACGTACGTCCTTCTGGAAGCAGCCCGCAAGTTCGGCCTGGAACGCTACCACCAGATCTCAACCGACGAGGTCTACGGGCACGTCCCCCACGGGCATTCCTCCCTCGAGACCGACCCGGTCGCTCCCCGCAGCCCCTATGCTGCCAGCAAGGCCAGCGCCGACCTCATGGTCCACGCCTACTGGGTGACGTACAACCTGCCCGTGACCATATCCCGCGGCTCCAACAACATCGGCCCCTACCAGTATCCCGAAAAAGTGGTGCCCCTCTTTGTGACCAATGCCCTCGAGGGCAAGCCCCTGCCGGTGTACGGCGACGGTCGCCAGATGCGAGACTACCAGTGGGTCGGTGACCATTGTGAGGGCATCGACGTGATCTTACACAAAGGCGAGTTGGGGGAGATCTACAACATCGGCACCGGCACCGAAATCGAGAACCTCACCATGGTCGAGATCTTACTGGACGAGCTGGGTGCGCCCCGCAGCCTCATCCAACACGTCGAGGACCGGCCCGGCCATGACCGCCGCTATTCGCTCAATGTCGACAAGCTGAAGGCATTGGGCTGGGAATCACGACACGATTGCGAAGCAGCCATTCGCGCTACAGTGCGCTGGTATGTTGAGAATGAGTGGTGGTGGCGCCCGATCAAGGAAGGAGAGTTCAAAGAGTATTATGAGAAGATGTACGGCAACCGCAAGGTGCTGGACATGAGCGAGACTTCCGCCTCGCGCGAGTCCTAGTCCGGTATCGCATCCCTTTGGCGGTGTTTGTCCATTCCCCCGGCAGCATGTTGGATGATGAGGCCGGGGGCCCTGGCCTCGCCGCAATGGTGGGCGGGATCCATGGCCGGGCATCAGGCACCGGCCGGGGCCAAGCCGGGGAGAGGCAGTGGGCCTCAGAGCCGGGTCAAGATCTCGGTGCCGCGCCGGGTGATGGCGATGGTGTGTTCGAATTGCGCCGAGAGAGAGCCGTCTTGGGTAACCACAGTCCAGCCATCCGGCAGGAGCCGCCACTCGGGCCGGCCCAGGTTGACCATGGGCTCGATGGTGAACACCATGCCCGGCTTCAGTTTGGGACCGCGCACGGGCATACGGGTGTGAGAAACAGAGGGGGGTTCATGCAACCTCTTGCCGATGCCATGCCCTCCCCACTCCCGCACCACGCTGACTCCGTGTTTGTCCGCATAGTCCTCGATGGCTGCGCCGATGTCGTACAGATGGTTGCCGGCGCGGGCCGCGCGGATGCCGTGTTCAAGACAGCGCTGTGTGATCTTCAGCAGCCGTTCGGCACTGCCGGACACACGCCCCACCGGAAAGGTTACGCAGGCATCACCGCAATACCCGCGATATTGCAACCCGATGTCGATGCCGACGATGTCACCCTCCTCCAGCACGCGCTCGTCTGGGATACCGTGGCAGATCTCGTGATTGACCGAGGCGCAGATCACGCCCGGGAACGGCGGATGGGTGGCCTGGCTACCGCGATAGCCTTTGTAGAGTGACCTGGCACCGTGCGAGATGATGAATTCCTCGGTCATACGGTCCAGATCTTTCAAAGTGATCCCCGGTGCAATCTGCTCGGCGATCATGGCAAAAGTCTCGGCAACCAGACGGCCGGCAGCCCGCATGGCGGCCAACTCGCGTTCGTTTTTCAATGGAATCTTCATGACGTCGTAAGGGATGCGATGTTTGGTTTGTTTTCTTGGCTGTGATGGCACTACCCACCACCGGCCGGCGCCTATTCTCTCAGAGGGGCAGCCGATCTGGCAACTTATCGCGGGGTAGTGGCGCGCCCGATCTTCGAGTCGCGCCGTAGCCCATGAGACGGGATGACGGTCGCTTGTCGCTTCAATGTGGCGGGTGGGGCTTGGTATGGCCGGGCGGGGAAAGGGTGGGACGCCTGTCCTGGGGGTGGCGACGCCGCCCTGTCTTTACCTGCGAGGTGGAGAGCCGGGTGGCGGGCGAATCGTGGATTCACCCGGAGATGGCCGAACGCTGGTATCCGGGCCAAACAGACGTTGCCACGCGGGTGCGTTTCAGAATAGGGGCAGCCGGTGGGCTAGGCTGGTAAAGGTCCCCCCTGCAAGAGGGGTGCGGGGTAGCGCCCCCGCATCCGCGGCGTCGGCCGATCAGCCAGGCGGCCGAGGTTTCAGCTTCTCGGGCAGAGATGCATGTGGGACAGGCTTTCCAGCCTGTCCGCATACCTGACCACACGGCACGACACGGCAAGCCGAAGCGGTGGGGGGTCCGGTTGGATGTGGCCGCGACGTATCCGGGGGGCGCCGCCCGCGAGCTACCCCCAAATTGAAACACACCTTTGCCCCGCCCTCGAGTTGGCTTCCCCTGCCGGTTTGGGTTACATTATGCAGGCAGCCACGTGCCCGTGCACAGACGGAATTCCCCCGCCGCCGTTAGCCTCCCGTCTCCTACGCCAAGATGGTCTACACCGTCACCCTTAACCCCTCGCTCGACAAAACCCTGAGCGTGTCCGAACTACGCCTGGGAGAGGTGCACCGGGCGCATGTCTTGCGCATCGATCTGGGTGGTAAAGGCGTCAATGTCTCGCGTGCATTGCAAGCACTGGGGGTGCAGAACGTACCCCTGCTTGTGGTCGCGGGACGCAACGGTCGGGTTCTGCAAGAGGGGTTGGAGGCAGCAGGTTTCCACGGATGTTACGTGGAGATCGCCGGCGAGACGCGACAGAACATCACCTTGCTCGAGCATCTGCGCGGCCGCTACACCAAGATCAACGAACCGGGCCCACGGCTGAGCCCATCGGACATCCGCCGGGTGGAGGCCGCGGTGAGCGAACTGACTTGCAGCGACGATATCTGGGTTTTCAGCGGAAGCCTGCCACCGGGCGCACCCATCGACTTGTACGGCCGTCTCATCCGCCTGGTGCAGGAGCGAGGAGGTGCGGCGCTGCTGGATAGCAGCGGTGCGGCCCTGGAGCGAGGCTTGCAGGCGCAACCTTTTGGGGTGAAGCCGAACAGCGAGGAAGCAGCCGATTTACTGGCACGCTCCTTACCCGATGAGGAGGCCCACATCGAAGCCGTGCAGGCATTGCAGAGTCGGGGCGTGAAGCTGGTCGGGCTTTCGCGCGGGGCCGAGGGGCTGGTCCTGGGATACGACGGGCAGATCGTTTCGGCACTACCACCTCAGATCCCCGCCCGAAGCCCCGTAGGGGCAGGAGACGCGACGCTGGCCGGGATCGTGTGGGCGCTCGTGGACGGCTGTTCCATCCGCGACATGGCGCGACGGGCAGTAGCCAGCGGTGCAGCCGCAGCCATGCAGGAGGGCTCGGGTCTGGGTTCTCGCGAAGCGGTGAAGCAACTCCTCCGCCAGGTGCAGGTACAGCAGGTGAGGTGATTCCATGACATCCGGCAGCGGCCGCACGTTCGTAGGATTCGGCTTTGGCCCCATTCAGGCGGGATTGTTCCTGTACGAAGCGCAGGCTTCAGGGCAGTTC
>RFJM01000105.1 GCA_003694905.1 Caldilineae bacterium | reverse complement strand
TGTGAGTTTCAGTTCAATTGTTTCGGTCATGGCAGGAGGGTAAGAAGATAACATCGGCGCTCACGGCGCGGAGTTAGCCGCAAGTCGTTGCCTGAGGCTCGAGGAGATTATACAATGTCCGGGCCGGATCGACGCCGCGGCAAGGAGAAGAGGATGGGGGCGTGCCGATGGCTCTTGCGCCCCCGCCCACTCATGCGGCATACTGAGCAACGCCGTCCGGTCGGGATGGCATGGTATTCCGTGTCCTCTTTCATCCCTTCCTTCCAGAACCGATGCCCATGAGCACTCTACTGATCCGACATGCCGACCTGCTGGTCACTATGGACGATGAGCGGCGCCGGATTCCCGACGGCGGGCTCTACGCTGAAGACGGTGTTATCCGGCGGGTCGGCCCTACGGCCGAGCTGCCCGATACTGCTGACGAGGTGATCGAAGCACGCGGGCGCGTTGTGATTCCCGGACTGGTGAATACCCACCATCATCTCTACCAGACGCTGACCCGCGCCGTGCCCGCGGCCCAGAACGCGGATCTCTTCCACTGGCTGAAAACCCACTATCTGATCTGGGCCGGCCTGACACCTGAAGCGGTGTATGTTTCGGCCAAGGTGGGCCTGGCGGAGATGATGCTCACAGGTTGTACCACCTCCTCGGATCATCTGTATATGTTTCCCAACGGTTGCCGGCTGGAGGATGAGATCCAGGCAGCGGACGAGCTGGGTATTCGCTTTCACGCCGCGCGTGGCTCGATGAGTCTGGGCGAGTCCAGGGGTGGTCTGCCGCCGGATAGTGTGGTGGAAGAGGAAGATGCGATTCTGCGAGACAGCCGACGGGTGATCGAGGCTTATCATCAGTCCGAACCCTACGCGATGGTACGCGTGGTGCTGGCACCCTGCTCGCCCTTTTCGGTGACGCCCGATCTGATGCGGGAGAGCGCGGCTCTGGCCCGCAGCTACGGGGTTCATCTCCATACGCATCTGGCGGAGACCAGGGACGAAGAGACGTTTTGCCTGCAGCAATTCGGACGGCGCCCCGTCGAGTACGCGGAGGACCTGGGCTGGATGGGAGAGGATGTCTGGCATGCCCATGCGGTGCACGTCAACCGGCAGGAAATCGGTCTGTTCGCGCGTACCGGTACCGGAGTATGCCATTGCCCTTCTTCCAACATGCGTTTGGCCAGCGGTATCGCGCCGGTCAAGGCGTATCTGCAGGCCGGGGTGAATGTAGGGCTGGGCGTGGATGGCAGTGCCTCGAACGATAGCTGTCATCTCCTCAACGAGGCGCGACAGGCACTGCTGTTGCAGCGGGTGAGCGGTGATCCGGCAGGACTGACCGCCGAAGAGGCGCTATGGATCGCCACCCGCGGGGGTGCCCGCAATCTCGGACGCGACGATATCGGCTCACTGGCTCCGGGCATGGCCTGCGATGTGGCCGCCTATCGGCTGGATGCGCTGGAATTTGCCGGCGCGCTGCACGATCCTCTGGCCGCGCTGGTCTTCTGTGGCCCGGTCAAAGCGGATTGGGTGATCGTCAACGGCAGGGTGCGCGTCTACGATGGTCACTTTGTGGATTTCGATCCCGCCCCGCTGATTGCCCGACACAATGCCATCGCCCGGGCTCTGGTCAACGGCGAGAAACCCTGATGCAAGGAGAGTGGCACAATGGACGCTCTGAGGAATCGCGTGCGGGCGTTGGAGGAGGAGATCGCCCAGCTCATGAAGCAGTGGCCCAGGCATTCTGCGCCGCCCGGCCTGCTGCTGCGATTGGAAGAGCTGGAAGAAGCTCTGGCCGAGGCACGGGCGGCTTTGCGTCAGGAAGATGAGCGAGCAGCACCTTCCTCCGAAGCAACTGGATGAACGCATCCTTCTACACGGGGTCGCGTACCTGTGCGCGCGAGATGCAGATCTGGCGCGGGTGGTGGATGAATTCGGCCCGCCCCCGCTCTGGGCTCGCCCACCCGGCTTTGCGACCCTCCTCCATATCATCCTGGAACAACAGGTATCGCTGGCTTCGGCGCACGCGGCCTTCCGGAAACTCGGTGAGCGCGTACGCCCCCTGACGCCCGGCAACTTTCTCGCCCTGGACGACGCGACCCTGCGCGAGGTGGGATTCAGCCGCCAGAAGGCGCGCTATGGCCGGCTGCTGGCTCGGGCAGTGTTGGATGGTTCGTTGGACCTGGAAGCGCTGGCAGAACTGGATGACGATGAAGTGCGCCGCCGGCTCAAGAGCATCAAGGGTATCGGCGACTGGACGGCCAACATCTACATGATGGAAGCGCTGCTCAGGCCTGATGTCTGGCCCAGCGGGGATCTGGCACTGGCCAATGCGGCACGCCGTGTCAAAGGCCTGGCCCGGCGGCCATCCCCGGTGCAGTTGGAGGAATTGGGGCAGAGGTACCGGCCCTGGCGCGCGGTCGCAGCCCGCATCTTCTGGCACCACTATCTCTCCGCAGGCTGAGAAGCGGGTTCAGCCGCGTTTCTTACGCCGGGCTGCCAGAATGATGCGAGAGGGAGTCACGTTGGGATGGGCGCGCCCGTAGTAGAGGTGCTCTTCCCAGGCTGCCAGGATCCGGCGCCATTCGGCAAGGCTGCGCGTGGGATAGACCGCGGGCCAGCCACCCTCGCGATAGGCCCGGCTCACGGCCCCGTCTCCCTGGCCGAGACGCCAGAAGCCCAGGCGCTGGCGCATTTCCAGCAGCACCGGCAGGTACCGGGGGTTTCCGGCCACATTGTGCAGTTCGAAGGGATCGTTGCGCAGATCGTACAGTTCCTCAACGGGCTTTCGCGCGGCCATGAAGCGTGCCTGGTGGGGAGGCAGTTCGCCCTCGAGGTTCATGACGTTCATCAGGGCCAGAGCGGGGTACTTGCGTTCTTTGTACTCGTTGTACTGGCACCAGGCGCGCTCGGGCATCAGGTTCAGGATGTACTTGAAGTCATGACTGCGAACGGCACGAATGGCGTCATGGGTCCTGTCGGTTCGGTCACGTCCTGCGAAGATGATCTCGCGCGGTTGAGCCTGCTCGTGCAGAAAGTCGTGGCCGGCGAAATAGCTCGGCACGGGCATACCGGCCGCGGCGAGGATGGCAGCCGGGATGTCGATGTTCGAGATGAGGCGATGTGAGACGCCGGGCCGCAGGCGTTCCGGCCAGCGCACGATCAAGGGCACATGGATCCCTTCGTCGTAGAGAAACTGTTTGCCGCGTACATGGGCCCTGCCGTTGTCGGCGGTAAAAATGACCAACGTGTTCTCGGCCAGCCCTTCGTCCTGCAACCGTCGCAGCACAGCGCCCACCATCCTGTCCATCTTCTGGATTTCTTCCAGATAACGCGCCCAATCGCGCCGAACCAGAGGATGGTCGGGATAGTAGGGGGGAATCTCCAACACTTCGGGATCGACAGGCTGTACGGGATCGCCTTTCCAACTGCGATGCGTATTCTTGAACGTGATCTGGGCGAAGAAAGGCTGATCCCGGCGCCGCAAGCTCCAGTCTCGGCCGTCGAAGAGATCGCGGGCGAGGAAGTTGACATCGACTTTGTCCGAGTAGCCACATCCCACCGCGGTGTAATATCCTGCCGCGCGCAGGTAATGGGTGATGGGTTGTACACCCGGTGGCAGGGGATGGGGGGTGTGCACACGGTGGTGTTGCGCACGGATGGTATAGGGATAGACGCCGGTCAGCAATGCGGTGCGTGAAGGTGAACACACCGGCGCCACGCAGAATGCCTGGGTGTAGCGCATCCCCTCCGCGGCCAGACGGTCCAGGTGGGGTGTTTGCACCTCGCCCACACCATAGCACTGCAGATCCGGCCCGATGTCTTCGGCCAGCATGAGGAGGATATTGGGCCGAGATTTCTGCGCCTGTGCCCGGCTAACCGTTCCCAATATCTGCAGGGTGAGCCCGGCTCCGGTCAAGGCAAGGAATTCGCGACGGCTGAGATGTTGGGGCATGCGCTTTGCGGGGGAAACAAAGGTAACTCACCTTGGCGGGGCAGGTTGGAGACGTATCTCAAACCGTGCGGTCACCCTGAGGTCGCTTATATGCTCATGGCTCTTGCCGGGGGGAGGTGTGCCATGCATGAACACTACTTCCCCCCGGCAAGATGTCGGTTCAGTATTCAGGCTGCTTCTCGTGACGAGTCAGACCATTATCAGGAGAGCGGAGGGTCGATCGATCGCGGCCGGCAGCTTAGCGGGCCCTTCCGCCCTTGAGCGATGCCTGCAGTTCCTTCAACCCTTCCATGTCTCCTGCTGCAGCCAGTCGGGCCTGTTGCGGCCACGTATCCGGCGCCATCATCTGCAAACCCGCGTCCACCAGGATCTGGCGCAGGTGTTCAACGTCCGCGTTGGCCAGGTCTTCGAAGGTGCGAATGCCTGCCGCCTGTAGGAGGCTGGCCACTTTGGGGCCGATTCCTTCGATGATCTTGAGATCATCGGGTTTCTTCTCTGCGGCGGCTTCCGCAGCTTCCTCAACGGCTTCGGATACGGCTGCCGTGGTATCGGCGACGGGGGTCACCACTTCTGCCGCCTCCTCGGCAACCTCGGCAACTTCTGCTGCCGCAGCTTCGGCCTCCGCGGCCGTCTCCGCCACGAACTCGGCAGCCTCCGCGGCTGGTGCTTCGGCTTCAGCGGCTTCCGCACTCACCGCAGGAGCCTGAGCTTCGGCCGCTTCCTTGGTCGTACCCGGATACGTCGGCCATGCCTCTGCCCTTTCCTCGCCCGCCTTCTCCGACCGTTTTTGCAAGTACCAGATGACGGCCAGGACGATGAGCAGGAGGATAAGGATGATGAGAAAATACAGGAAGGCACTGCCTCCTTCGTTCTCCTGAAGAACGGGTGCGGCGGGTGCAAAAGCCAACTGCTGATCCGAACCGGCTAACAACTGGACAACAAACATGATTTGGACTCCTTCGTGGCTCCTCGGGACGAAGAGAAGACGAACTGTCACCTGTGACAGAAAACGACACCGGAGACGAACACAGTATAAGCAATTTCCGAACAGATTTCAACTTTGCCCGGGGTGCGTTTCAGGATGGGGCACAACCTGCAGGAGAGGCTTTCCAGCCAGGCGCCGCCGCCAGCCCTGAGCAGCGCAGCTTGGCAAGCTGAAACGGTGGCCGGGTGTTTGG
>RFJM01000104.1 GCA_003694905.1 Caldilineae bacterium | reverse complement strand
CCGCCGGTCTGGGAGGCCTGGCCCGCAGATGCGGGGGCGCCCCCCCGCACCCCCTTGCAGGGGGACCCTTACCAGCCCGGCGCATCGGCTGTCTCCGTTTTGACACACACCCGTACACTCTGCCGTCTTGCCCCACGCGCGCGCCTAGTGTACAATCTTACAGCAACCGGCCTGAAGAGGTGCTAGTCCCCCGTTTCTTCTCCATTCGAGGCCATCATGTCCAAATCGTTGCAAACCGATATCAGCATCGTCAGCCTGAATCAGGGACGACGCTCGAACTATACCCCCACGGTACGGGTCATTGAGCCGGCGCAGGGCATCGCACCGGCAGAAGGCAAGGGCAATCTCTACATCCTGTTGGAGGTGGACGGCAGCGGTCCCGGTCTGGCGCGTCTGTATCGCGACCTGTTGGGCGTGTTGCAGGAGACATATTATAAGACGGGCGCCGACACCAAGACAGGACTCACTGCGGCCATTCGTGCCGCACACGCCTATCTGCAACAATACAACCAGCATCATCGCACCAGTTTCACGGCAGGGGTGACATGCCTGGTTGCAACCGGCAGTGAGATCATCTCGGCGCAGGCAGGCCCTACTATCCTGGCGGTGCGGAGCAAGGCGGGGTTGCAATGGTTCTCGCCACTCAACGACGAGAACTATATCCCCCTGGGGGACGAGGCGGCACCGTCGGTAGAGATCGGCCAGGTGGCCAACCATCCCGGCGCCATCATCGTCGTCATGAACAGTGCCTGGGCCAACTACCTGGAAGTGCCCCTGATGCTGGAAGCCACGGCAGTACCACGTGCTCGCGCCGTGGCAGACCAGATGGCGGGGATCGGGATCAACGCGCGGGAAGAGCTGAATGTGCTGGTGGTGACGCTGAGCGAGGACGAAACATCGCAGGCTACCGCGAGCCAGGTTAGCACCCCGACCGAGCGCAGCCGGCCCGCCGCCACGGTAGCACCAAGCCCCAGTGCCACAGTTCCCGCAGCCCCGGCCGTGGCTGAACCCGAACAAGAAGAAGTCTGGGAGGAAGCACCCGAAGCAGAAGCCCCATCACCCGCGGTGCCTGCTCCCCGCCGGGCGGGCGGGCGAAGCAGCGTTGGCAGTCTTGTGGGGCGGGTGCGCTTGCCGCGCCTGCGCGTGCGCAGGCGCGCGGACGTAACGCAGCCTCGACCAAAACGGCCGCCGCGGCGCATCCCCTATGTACTGGGCATTGTTACCTTGATGGCTCTGGCAGTGGCTGTCCTGACCGCGGGGATGTGGTATCTCCAGGGCCGCCAGAACGCGGCCTATTTCGAGCAGTTCATGAAGGGGGCCACCATTCAGTACGAAGCGGGGCTGGCTGCGAGCGATGCCAATCAGGCACGGCAATATTTTCTCGCGGCCGAGGAGCAGCTCGACCAGGCCGCACAATTCGCCCCAGACCACCCCGATATCACCCGGCTGCGCAACCAGATCGCCGAGGCGCGGGCGCGGGTAAATCTCGTCAAGCCTCTGCTCGCCGGCTTCGATCAGCCACTGATTCCCTTCGATCCGGACGCGAGTGAGCCCGTAGCGGTGCTGGTGAACGGCCTGAGCATCTACATTCTGGATACCCAACGAGGGGTTTTCGAGCGCTATCAGTTGGATGCCAGCACAGGCGACCGCCTGGCCGACGACGGCGGCCCCGAGCTGTTGCTGCAAACCGGTGTCACCGTGGGAGGGCGTCGCGTGGGCGAGCTGGCCCATGCCGTCTGGGCGCCTGCCATGGGCAACCGCACCATCACGGGTCCCCTGCTGCTGGATCGGGGCAATCAACTCTTCAGCGTGACCGAGGGGCTGGGTCCCACCAACGTGGATCTGGCGCCCAACGAGGATCTGGGTTTCGTGGCGCATATGGAATTCTACGCCGGCAACATCTATCTGCTGGATTCGGGGAACTCACAGTTATGGCGCTATCGGCCCAACGGCGAGGACTATAGCATCGAGCCCGAACCCTACTTCCCGCCGGAAGCATCGGTCAATCTCAGCAACGTCATCGACATCGCCATTGACGGGGCCGTATGGCTGTTGCATCCCAACGGCACGGTGCTGCGCTACTTCGCCGGCATTCAAGAAGCTTTCGCTCTGGACGTGGTGGACCCGCCCTTCAGTGAGGCGGTGGCCATTTGGGCCAATGAGGCGGAGTCCTTTGGTGGCAGGCTCTATGTGGCGGACGCTGCCAGCAATCGCATCCTGGTGTTCGATAAGTCGGGGGCGCTGTTGGCTCAACTCATGCCGGTGGACCACCCCTCGGTGCTGAACGATCTGCGCGATCTGTACATCGACGAAGTATCAAACTGGATCTATGCCTTGACCGATCACGGGCTCTATCAGGCACCTTTGCCACCGATCGCAGACGAAGAATAGCAGGGCCGGAGAAGCCATGCTAGCCACTGCCAACCGCTGGACGCGCCAGGTATTGCGTCAGCTTCTACGGGCCGATGTGCCTGTGCCGGCCTATGATGAGGCCGAGGTCGCGGCCTATCAGGAACGGCACTATCGCTGGAATTTCCTGATCAATTTCCTGGACGGGACCTTCTTCTGGATTGGGATCAGTTTCATATCGGGCTCCACCATCCTGCCACTGTTTGTCAGCAAACTCACGGACAGTCCCCTACCGCTGGCGCTGCTGGCCATGGTTGCGCAATCGAGCTGGTACTTGCCTCAACTCTTGACGGCCGGCCCTACCGAACGCCTGGCCCGGAAGAAGCCCATCGTTATCAATCTGGGTTTTTTCACAGAACGCCTGCCGTTGTGGCTGTTACCTGTGGCGGCATTGCTCAGCACGCGCTGGCCGGCGGCCGCGCTGATGCTGTTTTTCCTGGGTTATGCCGCTCACGGTCTGGGTGCGGGCATCATCGCGCCGGCCTGGAGCGATCTGGTGGCGCGTTGCTTTCCCGTACGGCGCCGCGGGTTTGCCATGGGCGTCACCTCCTTCGCGGGGACAGGGGTAGGCGCGCTGGCCGCGGTACTCAGTGGCTGGTTGTTGGCGAACTATCCCTTTCCCGTCAACTTCGCCTTGACTTTCCTTCTGGCCGCTTTGAGCATCACCATCAGTTGGGCCGTCCTCGCCCTGATCCGCGAGCCGGTGCTGCCCGTCCCCGAGGACATTCTGCGCCCGCGAGGCCGTGGCTGGCGGAAGATCCGGCATATCATCGCCGGTGACCATAACTTCCGTACCTACCTGCTGGTACGGCTGTTGGGCACCTTCGGCAACATGGGAGCCGGGTTTGTCACGGTGGCAGCCATCCAGCGTTGGGCCGTAGCAGACAGTACCGTGGGTCTCTACACGGCTGCATTACTGGTCGGACAGACACTGGGAAACCTGGTCGCCGGTTTCGTGGCCGACCAGAAGGGACATAAGCTGTCATTGCTGATGGGTCTGAGTGGACTCGTCCTGGCCTACCTGCTGGCCTGGTTGTCGCCCCTACCCGAGCTCTACGTACTGGTTTTCTTCCTACTGGGAGGGGCCACGGGGATCATTATCGTCTCGGGCATCCTCATCAACATGGAGTTTTCCCGACCCGAGCATCGCCCTACTTACATCGGCGTGGCCAACACGACCGTGGGGATCGGCAGTCTCACCGCTCCTCTTCTTGGAGGTCTGCTGGCGCTGGTCAGCTACAATCTGCTCTTTGCACTCACGGCTCTTTGCGCCCTGGTGGCTTTGGTCCTGCTGACAGGTGCGGTGCACGACCCCCGTTTTCAGACGGAGTATTTCGATGCCGCAGCGGGATGACGAGGGCAACGGAATCGTTGCCCTGATACCGGCATACAACGAGGCCGCGCATATCGAAGGAGTGGTGCGCGGCGTACGGGCCTATCTGCCGGCATTGGTGGTGGATGATGGTTCGACCGACGAGACGGCCGCGCTGGCTACCGCGGCCGGGGCTCAGCTATTGCACCAGCCGCGCAACCGGGGCAAGGGCCACGCCTTGCGCGCGGGGTTCAGGTGGGCGCTGGAGCAGGGCTACCGGGCCGTGCTCACGCTCGATGCTGACGGGCAACACGACCCGGCCGATATCCCCCTTTTCCTGAACGCGTACCGGGATACACAGGCCGATCTGATCATCGGCACACGCGACTTCCACCGCATTCCGGGCATTCGCCGCTTCACCAACAGCCTCGGTCGCGTCCTCTTCTCCTGGGCCATCGGCCAGGATATCCCCGACAATCAGTCCGGGTTTCGGCTTCTGAGCCGCCGGATGGTAGAAGCGGCGCTGGCCGGTCGGGAGGGAGGCTTCGAATTCGAGGTGGAGATGATTGTCGCGTGCGTAGAGTTGGGATACAAGTTGGCCTGGGTTCCCATCCGCACCATCTACGCGGGGGAACGCAGCCATATCAGTCCTCTCAAGCATACCTGGCATTTTCTGCGCATGGTGGCGCAAACCCGCAGGCGGTTGCGCTCTATGTCCGGTCGAGGCGCGAAGGCATAGCCGGCCGGGCTGCCTGCCGATGACCACGGGAGGACGCTCCTCGCTGTGCCGGGCAACACCACAGCGACATACCCGGGCGGCCGGCCCGTTGGGTCCCTCTGCACGCGCCTGCTACCTGAGCACGCCGGGCAGGAACAGAGCCTCTGGCGCCAGCAAACGGCCGTGGATATCCTGGAAGGAGGTGCCCGCGCGGTCTTGCTCCCACACAACCAGGAAATTCGCCCCCCCGCCGGCTATGGCGGGTTGGCTGGAGCTGACATTCGAGCCGGCAGGCGGCGCCGCCACCTCGATAGAGGGGAGCATGGTTTTGTCCGGCAAGAGGCGCTGCCCTCGGATGCCAAACGGCCCGCTCAGGTTGCTGTACTGAATCTGGAAGCTGACCATGTACTGGGTCCCGCCTTGATCACAGGCCACGGAAGGCTCGTTCTCGTTAACGACGGTGGAAAACAGATGATGCACGCTTTCGGGCGTGCCATCGCCACGGATGAAACGCACGAACACATCATCGTCGTGATTGTACTGCAGCGATTGCCAGGCCACCAGATATTGGTCGGCAGCGGCGCAGGCGGCCACGGCCGGGTGCTGCTCGCGGTCCGGCCAGCCGGCGATGCCGAACTCGCCCCCGCCCAGGGCCACACCGTCGCCCCGCAGCCGTACGCCGAACACGTCCACGGCATTGTCGTATACCACCAGATATTCGTTGCGCGCCAGATTGTAGGCCACATCCGGGTTGACCCGGTTTTCGTTGCCGTGCGCAGCAATGGTAAAGCCCCCACCGTTCAGACCGCTGCCGTCGGCCTTGACGCGACGACCGCTGACATAGGCGGGG
>RFJM01000103.1 GCA_003694905.1 Caldilineae bacterium | reverse complement strand
CAATTTCTGCATTGAGCGACTGCACGAAGGGCTGCTGCCCGCCTGCATCAACGACTGCATTGGGCGCGCCCGCTACTTCGGCGACCTGAACGACCCCGATAGCCTGGTCTCCGAACTGCTGCGCGAGCGGTACAGTTTCCGCCTGAAGGAAGACCTGGGCACCCATCCGAAGGTCTTCTACCTGTCTTGAGGAGGCGACAATGAACAACCGCAAAGGCTTCAATCTGCTCTTCTGGGCGGTGACCATCGTCTTGCTGGCGATAGGCGTGGTCGGCCTGTACTGGCGATTGACCCAGGGACACCGCCTGACGAACTACGGTCAGTTGATCGTTTGGGGGCTGTGGGTGGCGTTGTACATCTACTTCATCGGCCTCTCCGCCGGCGCGTTCCTGATCTCCTCGCTGGTGTATGCCTTCGGCGTGGAACGCTTCCGTCCCATTGCCCGCCTGGCGCTCTTCACCGCGTTGATCTCGCTGCTGGCCGCCCTGCTCAACATCTGGTTCGACCTCGGTCACATGGAGCGCTTCTACGAGGTCTTCACCCGACCGCACTTCTACTCCATGATGGCCTGGATGGTCTGGCTGTATACGGCCTACTTCATCTTGCTCCTGTTCGAACTGTGGTTCGAGATACGCATCGATCTGATCCGCTGGAGCAAGAAGGAGGGGCTGAGCGGAGCGCTTTGTCGCTTCCTGACCTTCGGCAGTAAGGACGAATCCGAAAAGGGTCGCGCGCGCGATATGCGCGTTGTCCGCGTCCTCGGCTCCATTGGGGTACCGCTGGCCATCCTGTTTCACGGCGGCGTGGGCGCCCTGTTCGGGGTCGTCGCCGCCCGACCGGCCTGGCACAGCGGCCTCTTCCCCCTGCTGTTCCTGGTCTCGGCACTGGTCTCCGGCGGCGGCCTGTTGCTGGCAATCTACGCCTTCCTCTCCCCCGACCGGGGGTCGGAACAACACGCCTCGCTGGTGGCCGATTTGGGGAAACTGGTGCTCGGCCTGACGCTCCTGGATGTCATCTTCACCTTTGCCGAGTACTCCATCGCCCTGTACGGTTCTATCCCCAGTGATGTGGCGCCCTTACTGAAAATCATGACCGGCCCCTTCTGGTACGCCTTCTGAATCGGGCAGATCGGTCTGGGCATGGTGATCCCCATTGTCCTTCTGACCTGGAACCGCACCAAACGTACCCCTATAGGAGCAGGGCTGGCCGGCCTGTCCATCGCAGTGGCTTTCGTGGGCGTGCGATTAAACATCGTCATCCCACCGCTGTCCGTCCCCGAACTCCAGGGACTGGTGGAGGCCGTCCCCTCGGCCCGCATGAGCACCCTCTACGTCCCCAGCACGATGGAATGGTTCCTCTCCCTGGGTATCATCGGGCTGGCAATGGCGCTCTATGCCCTGGGCTACTCGCTCCTTCCTGTCAAACCTCAGAAGGAGGTCTCACATGGCTAAGAAGAAGACCCGAGCCAATCGAAATTCCATCACCCGCCGCGACTTTCTCAAGGTATCGGCTGTTGTCGGCGGCTCCCTGGCCGTGACCCAGGCCGTGCGCTCCGCCCTCCAAAAAGTGGCTGCCCTGGATGGCCGCATGAGCGGCGCCCTGGCCGCCGGAGAGTACCCTCTGAATCGACCGGAAAACATCATCTACAGCGTGTGCCTGCAATGCCACACCGGCTGCACCATCAAGGGCAAAATCCTGGATGGCGTGCTGGTCAAGATTGACGGCAACCCCTACAGCCCGATGAACATGTTGCCGCACCTGAGTTACGATACGCCACTGGCCGAAGCCGCCAAGGTGGATGCCAAACTCTGCCCCAAAGGTCAGGCCGGTGTGCAATCCCTCTACGACCCTTACCGCATCACCAAAGTGCTCAAACGCGCCGGAAAGCGCGGCGAAAACAAGTGGGAGGTCATCCCCTTCGAGCAGGCGATTGATGAGATCGTCAACGGCGGCACCTTCGCCGACGGCACGAAAACCCCCGGCCTGAAGGAAATCTGGGCCGTGCGCGACCCCGACCTGATGGCCGCCCTCAAAGAGGACGCCATGGCCGTCGCCGGCGGCGAGATGACCGTGGACGAATTCAAGAAGAAACACGCCGATCACCTCGACCTGCTCATCGACCCCGATCACCCCGACCTGGGCCCAAAGAACAACCAGTTCGTCTTCCAGGCCGGACGCATCGAGCACGGGCGCAAGGAGTTCGCCAAGCGCTGGCTGAAAGATGCCTTCGGCTCGGTCAACTGGTATGAGCACACCACCATCTGCGAACAATCCCACCACATCGCCACCATCCAGATTACCAATCAGTACAAAGGCGGCGGTTCCTGGGGCGGCGGCAAAGAGCACCTGAAACCCGATTTCGCCAACGCCGAGATGGTCATCTTCTTCGGCACGGGCGCCTTCGAAGCCAACTTCGGCCCGACCCCGATGAGCGAACTGGTCACTTGGTCGCTGACCTACCGCAACATGAAGATGGCCGTGGTGGACCCGCGCCTGAGCAAGACTGCCGCCAAGGCGAAGTGGTGGCTGCCCATCAAACCCGGCACCGACGCCGCCCTCGCCCTGGCGATGGGACGCTGGATACTCGAAAACGAACGCTACGACGCCACGTACCTCGCCAACGCCAATAAAGCCGCAGCCGAAGCCGATGGCGAGACCAGTTGGACCAACGCCACCTGGCTGGTCAAGATCGAGGATGGCAAACCCACCCGCCTGCTGCGCCCCGAGGAAGCCGGGCTTATCCCTGAAGAGGGTGAGCCGATAGATGGCTTCGTCGT
>RFJM01000102.1 GCA_003694905.1 Caldilineae bacterium | reverse complement strand
GTAAGCATCCGTTCGACCTGCTGCCTGGGGGAGATTGGAGTTGTCATGGCAGGGGTGTCGTCCATCACTGGCTCAGTCTTGAGCGGCCAGGGGGTCATCGGCCACGGGGGTCATTCCCGCGTCCAGAAGCTGCCGGCGTAGTTGCTTGATGACTTTTTTGAGCTCGGCCATGCGGATCTCGCGATCGGCCATGGCATTGACCAGCTTGCGCAGGTCCTCGGTGCGAGCATAGACCTGCTCTTCCAGTTCCTGGGCATGACGCCGCGTCTTTTCCCATAGCCGGGCATTTTCCAGGGCAATGGCGGCGTGGTTGGCAAAGAGCATCAGCAGCTCCAGGTCGGCGGAGGTGAAGCGCTGCTCCTCGTGTTCCTCTCCGCGCAAGACGTGCAGGACGCCCTGCACGCGGCCGCGCCAGGTGATAGGCGCGCTGATCACGGCGCGGAAGGGTTGCTCCTCCTCGTAGACCGCGGCCCGGTGGGGCCACGTGCGATAGTCGTCGATGATGAGCGGCTCGCCGGTTTCGGCCACGATGCCGGCGGCTCCCTCGCCGTAGGCCAGGGTGGTGCCGGTGAAATCGCGAGGGGTCTTGTAGCTCACCACGCAGCGCGTCCGCCGTTTCTCGGGTTCGCAGAGATAGAGGCCACCACCGCTGCCGTCCAGCAGGTCGGTGGCCCGGCGCACGATAGACTCCAGAACGTCCTGAAGACTCAGCGATTCGGTCATCTCCAGGGTAAGGGCATGGAGGGTGGCCATCTCGATGCTCCTGCGCTTCAGCGCCTGTTCCAGCTCGACCCGGTCGGTGATGTCCACGGCAGTGGCCTGGAAGGCCGGCCGCCCCTGATAGGTGATGGGGGCAGAAGAGATCAGACAGTATTTGACTTCGCCGCTGCGGGTGAGCACCCGTTCCAGCGCAGGTGGGGCCGGTCGGCCGGTTTCCAGGATGCGGCGCATGCGCTCGGCCACGAGCGGGCGGTCCTCGGGGTGAATGATCTCCACGGCCGGTTTGCCCAGCAGTTCGCTTTCGTCTTCGTAGCCCAGCATCTCCACAGTGGGACGGGAGAGATAGACCCACCTGCCATCCTGGTGGATGCCCAGGGCCACCGGCGCGTTTTCCACCAGGTTGCGATAGCGTTCCTCGCTTTCGGCCAGGGCACGCCGGGCTTCCCGTTCGGCGGTCTGATCGCGAAAGACCAACACCACGCCGCGCACATTGCCTGCGGCGTCTGTCACCGGCGAGCCGGAATCCGCGATGGGATGCTCGCTGCCGTCGCGGGCGATGAGCAGGGTGTGGTTGGCCAGCCCCACGCTCGTCCCCTCGCGCAGAACCCGCTCGACCGGTGTTTCCATGCGCTCGCGCGTCTTCTCGTTGACAAGCTGAAATACCTCTGCCAGCGGCCTGCCGCGAGCTTCCTCTTCGCTCCAGCCCGTCAGCCGCTCGGCAACCGGGTTCATCATCACCACGCGGCCTTCCACATCGGTGGAGATGACCGCGTCGCCGATGCTGTAGAGGATGGCGCGCATCTCGGCTTTGCCGAGGTCGGGAAGATCGTTCGGGGGTGGTGGAGAGGTTGGCGACATGGGCGTCAGATGGATGGGAGGAAGGTAGTAGCAGCCGGGAGCGGGGTGCAGCGTGATGGTCCCGTTTCAGACGCGCTCGAAGTAGATCTGTTCGTTGAAACGGATGCGGCAGGTGAGGCCGTGGTCCGACTCGAAATCGATCTCGCCCTGCAACTGGTGTTCCACGATGGCGAAGACGGTGTACAGGCCCAGGGTATCACTCTGGCGGAAATCGAAGTCGGGGGGTACGCCCACACCGTTGTCCGAAACCACCAGCTCGATATCACCTTCGGGCGAGCGCTTGAGGGTAACCTGGATCTCCCCCTCGGCGTTGTTGGGGAAAGCGTATTTGAAGGCGTTGGAGATCAGCTCGTTGAGGATCAGGCCGCAGGGGATGGCGATGTCCATCAAGACCTGGGTGTCCTGGACGTTCAGCTTGAGCTTGATGCGGTCGGGCGAGACATTGTAGCTCTGCATCAAGAGACGACAGAGGTCCTGGACGTATTCAGAAAGGTCGATGCGGGAGAGGTCCTTGGACTGATACAGTTTCTGATGGACGAGCGCCATAACGCGGATGCGGTTTTGGACCTCGCGGAAGACTTCGCTGACGGTGGGGTCTTCGACCCGCGCTTCTTCCAACGAGAGCATGGCGCTGATGACCTGCATGTTGTTCTTGGTGCGATGGTAGAGTTCCTGCAAGAGGACTTCTTTTTCGCGCAGGGAGGTGCGTAGCGCTTCTTCGGCCTGGCGGCGCTGTTCCATCTCGCTTTGCAGGTCGTGGTAGGTGCTGGCATTGTGGAGGGCGGTGGCCGCGTAGATGGCAAAGGCCTCGGCGAGCATCTGGTCACGTTCGTCGAAGACGGGGCCGAGGCGGTTCAGGTTCATGGCGCCGAACAGTTTGTCTTCGAAGATCAGCGGCACCACCAGGATGCGCTCCAGCTCATACATGGGGGTGCCGGGCACGTAGAAGACCGTGTCCTCGCGGCTGAGGTCGTTGAAGATCAGGGTGCGGCGTTCTTGCACGGCCCGTCCGGTCAGGCTGGCATCCACCTGGATCGGCGTAGCCATGATCTGGTCCTGGCCCTCGGGTTCCAGGGCCACCACCGGGCGCAGGGTCTGGCCGTCTTCGTCCAGCAGATATACGGTACAACCGTAGGCGTCCAGGATGTCTTTGGCGAGCTGTCCGATGCGATGCAAGACCTGGTCGAGATCCAGGCTTTCGGCCAGATGATGGACGGCTTTGATCAGGCTCTGTTGCTGGCGCATGCCTTTGAGGAGGGCGCGCTCGGCGCGCTCGCGGGCTACCTGTTGATCGGCCGCATCCAGGGCGAAGGAGAGGTTCGAGGCCAGTTCCTGCAAGAGAGACAGCTCCACAGCATCGAAAAAGCCCGGTACTCCGGCATAGAGGTTCAGGCTTCCCCACACCTCATCCGCTACGAAAAGGGGAAGCGAGACCGAGGCGCGATAGCCCAGGCGCAGGGCATCCTGGCGCCAGGGCGCCATCTCCGGGTCGTGTTCGATATCGTTGCACACGTACATGCGGCCGCTGCGCATGGCCTTGCCGGTAGGACCCTGACCATAGGAGGGATGGCTCAGATCGATGGTCAGCTTGTCCAGATAGTCGCCCACTTCGCCGGCATAGGCACCGATCTCGACTTTCTTGCTCTGGGGGTTGAGCACGCCCACCCAGGCCATGCGGAACCCGCCATCCTCCACGGCGATACGACAGGTGGCCTGCAACAGGGCCCGCGGCTCCTTGAGGCGGACGATAGCCTGGCCGCTCTTACTCAATACCGTATGGAGGCGGTTGAGCGTTTGCAGTTCCTGCTGCGCTCTCACCCGCTCGCTGATGTCTTCCTGCACCACCACCAGGTTTGGCCGGCGGTCGATGCCGGTAGGCACGGGGAAGAGGGTGGTGCGCACGTGTACGGTTTCATCCCGTCGCGAGGGGATGGGGAGGAGGCCAAGATCAAGGCTGTGTTCAAAAGGCGCCACGGCCTGCCTGCGTCCTTGCCTGAACAGCTCCATGTAAGGCTGGAAGATATCCGGCAGGATCTGGCGGATGTTGTACTTGCCGATGATGTCTCGCGGCCCGCGCAGGCCGTAGAGTTCGGCCATGGCCTCGTTGGCAAAGGTGATGGTGCCGTCCTGGTCGGCAATCCAGATGGCAAAGGGAGACAGCTCGAAGATCGACCGGTATCTTTCCTCGCTTTCGCGTAAGGCTTCTTCGGCCCGGTTTCGTTCTTCCACCTCATGTTGCAGGCGGGTGAACGCCTGGGCATTGCGCAATGCCGTGGCCGCATAGATGGCGAAGGCTTCGGCCAGGGCCAGATCCTCCTGCTCAAAGGCATCCCCCAGTCGGTCCATGTTGAGTACACCCACCACCCGGTTTTCCACGATCAGGGGAGCTACCAGGATACGCTCGTTGTCGTAGACCGGCGTATCGGGAATGTAGTAGGCGTTTTGCTCGGAGAGGACATCGTTGAAAATGAGGCTTCGTCTCTGGCGCACGGCCTTGCCGGTCAGGCTGCCGTCCACCGGCACCGGCGTGTTGAGGATCTGTTCCTCCACGCCGGGCTCGATGGCGACTACGGGCCGCAACGTGGCCCCATCTTCATCCAGCAGATAGAGGGTGCAGCCGTAGGCATCCAGGATGTCTCTTGCCTGCAAGGCGATGCGATGCAGGACCTCGTTCACATCCAGGCTCTCGGTCAGCGACTGGGAGGCGACGTTGAGACTGCGCAACTGGCGCACCCGTTCTTGCAGAGCCTCCTCGGCCGCTTTCCGCTTCTCCAGTTCGTCCTGGACGCTCCCGTAGAGTTCGGCGTTGTGCAGGGCCATGCCTACCAGGGCAGCAATCCCCATGAGGAGATCGCCATCTTCTTCACCGTAGGCGTGCAGGTGATCGCTTTGGAGCCACATGGCGCCGATGACTTTCTCGCCCACGACCATGGGCGCCACCAGCAGCGAGGAGGGTGGCGCCGTGTCCGGTGGGAACAATGCGGCTGCTTCTTCGTATTCGCTCAAGTCGGCGACGATGATGGGCCGGCCGGCCAGCAGATCCCGGTAGGATC
>RFJM01000101.1 GCA_003694905.1 Caldilineae bacterium | reverse complement strand
GGCCGTATGTCTGGTTGGCCGATGCTGCGGATGCGGAGGCGCTCCCCCGCCCCCCTCCTCGCGAATCGCCTCCGCGGGCCGCTACATGTATAATTGCCAGATGTATGCCCCAGAGGGGCTTCCTCTGAGCGAATACTCCCCGCCCTACCGGCGGATTCCATACGGAGCAATCTTATGACCAAAAGCAAAGTTGCGATACTCAGAACCTCGCCTCGCACGGTTCTGGCCGATTATCATCGGCTTATGAACCTGGCCGATTACCAGGACGTGATCGCCAAAGACGCGGACACCGCGCTCAAGGTCAATATCTCCTGGCATTTCTTCTATCCCGGGAGCTCAACCACTCCCTGGCAACTGGAGGGGGTGATCCGGGCCATGAAGAAGGACGGTTACGATCCCGCGCTGATCCATGCCTGTCACAATCGCACGGTTGTGATCGATGCCAGGCTGGGCGAACGCGAGAACAAACAGATCAACGTCGTCCAGGCGCACGGATTGCGCAATATCCATCTTTACGAAGAAGGCGAGGAATGGATCCACGTCCGCCAGGCCGTGGGCGATCTGGCAGACAAGTTCCTGGTGCTCAACGATGTCTACCCGGACGGGTTTTACATCCCCAAGCGTTTTATCGGCGAGAACATCATCCACCTGCCTACGGTGAAGACACATATCTTTACGACCACCACCGGGGCCATGAAAAACGCCTTCGGCGGCCTGCTCAACGAACGGCGTCACTGGACACATCCGGTCATTCACGAAACCCTGGTGGATTTGTTGATGATCCAGCAGCACATCCATCGCGGGATCTTCGCGGTGATGGACGGCACCTTCGCGGGCGACGGCCCCGGTCCCCGCTGCATGATTCCCTATGTCAAGAATGTCATTCTGGCAAGTCAGGACCAGGTGGCCATCGATGCTATCGCAGCCAAGATGATGGGCATCGATCCGCTGTCCATCAAGTACATACGCATCGCCCATGAGATGGGTCTGGGATGCGGCGATCCCGACAAGATCGAAATCGTCGGTGATGTGGAGGAGGCGCGCAAGAACTGGCACTTTCAGGGAGCCTTCCAGGAGATGACCTTCGCCTCGCGCATGCAGCACAAGATCTACTGGGGTCCCCTGAAGGGGCCCATCGAGTGGTCGTTGAAGACCGTGCTGGCACCTTGGAGCTACCTGGCCTCGGTCATCTATCATGACACGTTCTGGTATCCCTTCATCGGCAAGAAAAAGATGAAGGCGGCATTGAACAGCGAGTGGGGACGGCTCTTCCGCAATTGGGAGACTCTGACACCCGACGAGCAGGGTTTCCCCGAGGTGGGCACCACCGCCCCCGAACTGCAGCGGGTGGGCATGAGCGCCTTCTGGCGTTCCTTTGGTGTTCTCTGGACGGCGCTAACCGAGGCACCCGAAGTCGCTCAGCACCGCCGGCATAGCGCGCGGGGTCATGGGCATGCTTCGCCCCAAGGCAAATCTCCGTCCTCGCCCGCCCTCCGCTTTCTCTTCTTCCTGCTCCTCCCCCTGCTGCTGCTGGCTGTGCTCAGGTCGAGGCGCCGAAAGCAATAGGGAATGGAAGAAGGCGATATCCTTTGCCATACCCTACTTTACAATCTCTTTGAGGTGAGATGATGACATTACCGACTCGTGCAGAAGCCTGGCAACTGGTCAGCGAATGGATAGAGAACGAGGGCCTGCGCAAACACGTCCTCTCGGTTGAGGCGGCCATGCGGGCCTACGCGCGCAAGTACGGCGAAGACGAAGAGCTGTGGGGGATTACCGGGCTTGTCCATGACCTTGACTACGAACGCTACCCGGACATGGAAGACGAGGTAAACGGACACCCCCGCACAGCCCTGCGTCTCTTCGAATCTCTGGGCTGGCCCGAGCCCTTGCGCCACGCTGTGGCTGCCCACGCCGACTTTTTGGGCGTGCCCCCCACCACCCTGCTGGACAAAGCGCTACGTGCCTGCGATGAGATCACCGGGCTCATCATCGCCACAGCGTATGTCAGGCCCTCGCGAGATATCCGCGATGTCAAACCCAAATCGGTCAAGAAGAAGTGGAAGGATCGGCGCTTTACCGCGGCCATCGACCGGGAAGAGATCGCCCGCAACGTGGCCGACCTGGGCGAGGATCTGAATGAACACATTGCCTTCGTCCTGGAAGCCATGCAAGGCATCGCCGCCGATCTGGGGCTGGACGGCCGCGAGGACAAAGAGTCTTGAAGCGGGTAAGACCCCGCCGTACCGCAGCGACAGGAGATTATCGCGCTTTACCCGCGCTCCTCCGGCCCGGACCCGATCTCCCGCTCCCATGCGGAGGGTGAAACTGACCCGGGAGCCACTACCCTACCGACATCACCACGAGGTGTCTCCATGAAACTACAGTTTTGGGGTGCGGCCCGCACCGTTACCGGCTCCATGCACTATCTGGAGGTCAACGGCAGCAAGATCCTGCTGGACTGCGGCCTTTTCCAGGGCAAGCGCGCGCTCAGCTATGAGCGTAATCTCAACTTCCCCTTTGATCCTGCAGAGATCGACGCCCTTGTGCTCTCCCACGCACACATCGACCATTCGGGCAACATCCCCAATCTGGTCAAACAGGGGTTTGAGGGAAACATCTACTGCACGCCGGCCACCCGCGACCTCTGCGCGGCCATGCTGCTGGATAGCGCGCGCATCCAGGAGCAGGATGTAGGCTACCTGAACAAGAAGCGGGCGCGCAAAGGCGAGCCGCCCCTGGCTCCCCTCTACACCGAAGACGACGCCATGCTCAGCCTGCGCAACTTCATCAGCGTGCCTTATGGACGGACGTTGTTCATCGCGCCGGGCGTGCAGATCACTTTCCGCGACGCCGGCCACATTCTGGGCAGCGCCATCGTGGTGCTCGACATCAGCGAAAGCGGTGAGAGCAAGCGCCTGGTCTTTTCCGGTGATCTCGGCCGAGAAGAGATGCCGATCTTGCGCAATCCCGAATTCATCGACGAGGCCGACTACGTGATCATGGAAAGCACCTATGGCGAGCGGGATCACGAAACATACGATGAGGCGCGCGAGAAACTGCGCGATGTGGTGACCGAGACCTGTCGTAACGGGGGCAAACTGCTGGTGCCGGCCTTTGCCGTAGGCCGCACCCAAGAGCTGGTGTATGCCCTGCATCGACTGGCCGACAAACGCAAGATCCCCAAACTGCCTATCTATGTGGATTCACCCCTTGCCGTGAACGTCACCGAGGTCTTTCGCTTGCATCCTGATTCCTACAACGAGGAAGTGCGCCGCTTCATGCTGGAAGATGTGCACCACAGCCCCTTCGGCTTCGAGCAACTGACCTACGTGCGCAAGGTGGAGGAATCCAAAGAGCTCAACTTCGTGCGAGATCCTGTCATGATCATAGCGGCGTCGGGCATGTGCGAAGGCGGGCGCATTCTGCACCATCTCAAGAACAATATCGAGTTCCCGTCGACTACTGTGCTTTTCGTAGGGTTCCAGGCCGAAAACACCCTGGGCCGGCGCATCCTGGATGGCGCACCTGAGGTCAAGATCTTCGGCGAGACCTTCGAAGTCCGGGCCAGGATCGAACGCATCGAGGGTTATAGCGCGCATGCCGATCGCAACGGTCTGCAGAAATGGGCTCATCACTTCGATCAGGACAGGCTCAAGCAGCTGTTTCTGGTGCACGGCGAACTGGAAGCCGCCGCAGCTTTGTCCTATCGTATCGACAAGGGCAGGTACCCCATTCATATCCCCGAAAGAGGGGAAGCTTACGAACTCTAGCGGTTAACCTTCCCGATTTTGTACGCTGCCTTGCTGATCGGCTGTGATACAATTTGAACGTTACAGCTATTCCCATCTCATTCAACTACAGACGTATAGGAGAACGCGAAAATGGCATTCGAACTTCCTGCCCTGCCATATGGGTATGACGACCTGGAGCCCCACATCGGTGGAGACACCATGCGGGTCCACCACGGCAAACACCATGCCGGCTACACAAACAATCTCAATGCGGCCATCGAAAAACATCCGGAACTGGCCGACGTCAGTGCCGAAGACCTGCTGCGGAACATCGAGAGCGTGCCCGAAGACATCCGCACTGCTGTGCGCAACAACGGCGGCGGCTATGTGAATCACGCCCTGTTTTGGGAGGTGATGAGCCCCAAGGGGGGCGGCAAGCCTTCGGGCGAGCTGGCCGCGGCCATCGAGGCAGCCTTCGGGAGCTTCGACGAGTTCAAGGCCCAGTTCAGTGCTGCTGCCGGCGGACGGTTCGGCTCCGGCTGGGCCTGGCTGGTGGTCGACGGTTTCGGCAAACTCAGGGTCTATAGCACCCCCAATCAGGACAGCCCCTACATGGTCGGCCACACACCCATCCTGGGACTGGATGTGTGGGAACATGCCTATTACCTGAACTATCAGAACCGCCGCGGTGACTACGTGGCGGCCTTTTGGAACGTGGTGAACTGGGATGCCGTGGCACAGAAATATGCTGCGGCCAAAGGCTGATCCCGGCACCGGCCCATGACAGACACCCCCGCCGGTTTGTATCGACGGGGGTGTCTTCTTTCAGTCCTGGGCCTGTTCTTCGCTTGGTTCCTCGCTCGTTTCTTCGCCGACCGCCGGTCGGGGCAGGTTCTTGGGCCGGGCGATTTTGACGGTCTTGCGGCAGCGAGGGCACTCGACACCGATGCTGCGTCCTTTCTTGGGACTGTTCTCGACGATGTAGGCGAGGGCCTCGGGTGTGAGAAACCACTGATGGCGGCAATAGTGACAGGTGACTTTCATGGTAGATCCGTAGGGTGAAGAGGGAGGAGTCGGCGTGCTAAGAAGAAGTGCATTGCCGGGCGAGCTCACTTGCTGTTGGTAGAACCACCAACGATACCGTAACCCAGCTCCAGTACCTTGCGGGTAAAAGCGTGTTCGCGAGTGCTGGGAATGAGCAGTGTGCGGTCGTCCAGCAGCCTGCAGTAGCGGCGCAGTTCGGGGTCATTGAGGATGGTGTCCCGCACTTCATTCTTGCGTACCTGGATGGTGAGCATGGTGCGCCCTCGTCTCAGGGCGGTGCTGTCGGACTCACAGGCGTCCAGCCAGTCTTCGATGGTGGGAGAAAGGGGGCCGTCGTGGCGGGATTGCAGGAGCTCGCGACGCTCTTTCAGGGTGCCCTCATTCTGTTGCGCCCTGAGCCAGGCCGCTTTGTTGAGCACATACGTACCGTCTTCGCCGGCGACGCCCAGCAGGGGGAGGATCTCCTGCTGATAGGGACTCAGGCTCTCGAGGGTGGGGCAGATGCGCAAGTCCTCGTCGATGGAATAGAAGGGCTGGGAGATCTCGGCCGGGAGGGAGTAGCGGGTGGTGTGGCCAAAGAGATACGCGCCCAGGTCGTTGATGCGGAAGTAGGTGAGACCGTCATAGCGGCTATAGGGATGGACCGGCCGCTGCCAGTTTTCGGTCGGGGTTTCCAAGAGGGCCGGGGCATGATGCGCCTCGGTGTAGGCCAGTTCCAGAGCGCCAATGCTGCCCAGCGTCTCCCAGAGCAAGATTAGAATGTAGGCACCCTGCTTGGCCCGGAAGGGATCGCGCAGTTCGCTGATGGCGAGCTTGCGGCCGTTGCTGTCATCGATGGCGTCCAGGTGGCCGTCTTCGTCGATCTGGAAGCTGAATTGCCACAGCTTGATGGCCGTGAAGAAGTCCTCGGCGCTCAGCCATTCGCCGGCAGGACACCAGGAGAGGGCCTCGAGCACGCGGTCGCGCCGACTGCCCGGAGGAGTAAGCTCTCCCGAGAGTTTCTGGGCTCCGCGCAGGTGGGGCAGGCGGTCGATTTCGTCGAATTCGTTGCTGCGTGCCCAGGTCTCGACCACATCGAGCAACAGATCGGCGCTGGGCCGGGCCAGCCACTCCCAGCCGAGGGGAGTCAGCTTCAACGTCGTATTGTAGCCGCTGCGCACGCCCTGGGTGGCAAGACCACCGCCCACGGCAAGACGGACCAACCCCACGGGACGGATGGCCTCGCTGAGATCCTGGGCCGAGGAGAGATCGAAGAAATCTCCCTGGACCAGGCGCTCGAGTACAAGCTGAATGCTATCGAACGTAGGCATCATACGGTCGTTGACCTGGATCTTGCCCTGGCCGATGAGGGCGAGGACCGTGCTCAGGTCTTGCAGGCCTACCTCCGGTCCGGGGCTGCGCTCGAAGCCGATCGACTCGTAGCGCGGGGGTGGCTCGGGCTGGGTGGGGATTTTCCAGGGTTCGGGTTTGGGAGCCACGACTCGCAACAGGGGCAGGAGCTCCGAAAGGATGTTGCCCTCCTCGTCCAGGAAGAGGTCAAGGGCGGTGGGGATGTAACCGCTCCAATAGCGCTGGGGCTGCGGAGGCACAACACCGAAGCGCAGGCGAATCGTGTTGGGCTGGTACACGCCTCCGGTGGTATGGACTGTGAGCGACAACGCCTGCTGGATCACCGGATCCAACCTGGGCCACAGCTTGCGCAGCGCGTTCTTGCTGCCCATTTGCTCCACCAGGTAGAAGATGGCCTCGTCGCGTCGCAACGAGTTGGGGTTCGGATGCCCCACGATCTCGAGCAGCGTGCGCAGAGCGCCGATGTCGAAACGCGTGAAATGGCGGAAGAGTTGGTCCTGGATTGCTTTGACTGCTGTTTCTGTCATGATGTCTTACCCGCTTCTTCGTAGGCCCACTTAAGTGCCTCTTCGGTAACGGTTGCGTATATGGGGGTCAAGAGGGACGGCAAGTCGAGAGTGGTGAAGGGGGGAGGCCCCAATCGCCGCAAATGGGGGAGAGGAGTGTCGGGAGGCCGCACGCGAAAACCAACCTGTTCCGCTTCCGGTCCCGTGTCCCAGAAATTGGCAAGTTGTTGGGCCAGGGGCGGAACCTCCAGCTCTTCTTCCTCTTCCTCTTTGCCTACACCGACCTGCCGATGTTCCCGCAATGCCGCCAGGACTTCCGACCTGGAACGACCGCGTAAGAGAAAGAGGAGGAACGGATCTTCTTCGAAATGGTCTGCCAGGAGATAGTAGAGGGCAGCGATGTGTTTGCAGGGCACTTCCCAGTCCGGGCAGGTGCAGCTTGCCTGCAAGGCTTCGGCCTCGGGGAAGAGGGGTGCTCCCACGGCCTCGAAGACCTCGACGACTTCGGGCGGAATTTCACCTGCGAGCAAGCGCGCGCTGTAGAG
>RFJM01000002.1 GCA_003694905.1 Caldilineae bacterium | reverse complement strand
TCCAGCCTGGCGCCGCCGCCAGTCCTGAGCAGCGCCGCATGGTAAGCTGAAACGGCGGCGGTTTGTCCGGTCGTGTGTGGCCGCAGCTTTTTCCGGGGGCCCCGCGACCCGGCCGCCCCAAAATTGAAACGCCCCCCTGCGGTCAGCAATTCTTGCCAAAGAGGCGGCAAGTTGATAAACTTAAGGGCTGTTGTGTTCAGGCCCTGCTCTCACCAATCTGTTTCGCATGAACCCTCCATTTGCCAACGGCGCTCAATCGCGTTCGTCGTTCAACGCCCAAGCCAACGGCCACGAACATGTCGAGGCCGACCAGGTTACCATTAAACAGGGCAGCGCACAGTCGGTCGATGCTCGCGAGGTTGTCGCCAAACAGAGCGGCATCCAGACCGTCCATGCCGAGCAAGTCGAGATCCGCATGGGCGGTGCGGGTCAGGTCACCGCTTCAAGCTTCCGGCTGGAACAAGGCGGCGTCGGTCTCGCTCATGCCGAGACGGCGGAACTCGAGAATGCCCGCGCCGCCCTCCTGGTCACCCGTCACGCTGATGTGCAGCAGAGCCGCGTGCTGCTCCTGGTTGCCGGCCAGGTCAGTGGCGAAGTGCAGACGCTGCTAGATAGCCGGCTTGCAGTGCTGGCCGGCGCAGCCTTCGGCTTCGTCCTAGGGCTGTTCATGCTCATGGCCGGCCGCCGCCGGGCGTAGAGCGCACAACCTGTCTTCTATTTCAAATCCAATCTGCAAAAGTCTTTCTCTGCAAGGGAGTTACATCCATGGAATTAGTTCTCAATGTTGAACCCAGAACACAGACCGGGCATCAGGCTCATCAGGTCCGCGCGGCCGGGCTCGTGCCCGGTGTTGTCTACGGCCAAGGCCAGGAAGCACAACCGCTGCAATTCAAGGAAATCGATCTCGTGCGTCTTCTCCGCGCGGGTGGTGCCTCGCAGCTGATCCAGCTCAAGGGGCTGGGCAAGAAACCCATGCATGTCCTGCTTCGCGAGGTCCAGCGCCATCCTACCCGGCGCACTATCATGCACGTCGACTTCTACAGAGTACAGATGGACGTCGCCGTCCGCACCGAGGTCCCCATCCATTTGGTCGGCGAGTCACCCGCCGTGAAAGGAGGCGCCGTGTTGTTGCACAACCTCGACCGTATCGAGGTGGAGTGTCTGCCCCGTGCCATCCCTGAGGCCTTCGAGGTTGATCTGTCCGTCTTGGAATCCATCGATGACGTCATCCATGTTTCCGATCTTCCCACCATCGACGGCGTGACGATTCTCAACGATCCCGAAGAAACCATCGTCAGCCTGACCATTCCTCGCAAACTGGCCGAAGAGCTGGAAGAAGAGGCCGAAGAAGCTGCGGCAGCCGAAGCCGAGGAGGCTGCGGAGGAGAGCGGCGAATCTGCCTGAGCGCCTCTTCCCGGAAACTACGCGCACAAGACCGGGTCCTAGGGCCCGGTCTTCTTTTGTCTGGCGCTAACCGTCGGCAGGAAGGGGAAGTATCTTTCCGTCCACTGCATGGGGTCTACGGCCACACCGTAGACGCGAAGCTCCCAATGCAAGTGCGCACCCGTGGAAAGCCCGGTCGTGCCCACCAGGCCTACGACCTCACCTTGCTGCACGCGATCCCCTACTTGGACCCGAATCTCGGACAGATGCCAGAAGTTGGAGAAGACCCCCTGGCCGTGATCGATGATGACTGCGCCGCCGCGAACGGTAAGTGGCTCGGCCAGGACCACCACCCCCGGCGCCGGCGCCTGGATTGCAGTGCCCTCGGGAGCGCTCCAGTCGGTACCCGCATGATATGAGCTTACCGGCCCGCCATCATAGCTGCGCCGGGTGCCGAAGGGGGATGTGCGCTGAAATCCAGGGCCGATGGGAAACACGAAAGGCTCTCGCCATAGCCGGGAGCCGGAATGCTTGCTCCAAATAGCCTGAAGCCGTTTCAGCTCGGCCTGTACCAGTGTGGGCTCAAGCAGGCTGCTCTTCTCCGCGGGCAGCCTGATGGTCTGGGTGATGTAGTCTCCCGCCCGCACCGGGATATCGAGACTCAGCCGGGTCTTGCCGGCCTGCAAGGTCAGGGCGTGGTCGCCAGGAGGGAGCAAAGCGCCGGTAGGCAAGAAGGCCTGGTACCGGTACGCGTTCCCGTGGTGCTCCAGCAGGACGAAACGCAGGGTGGTGCCGGCAAAGGTAGCTTTGGGCGGTCGCGAGCGCGCAAGGGTGACGTAGAGCACGCCTGTTTGCCCCTGGATGATGACAGGTGTATGCTCGATGCGCAGAAACGGCCGGGGCCACACGGGCGGCGGCGCAGGCGCATAGATCTCGGGAAACAGAAACAGATACTTGGGACTGTTCAGGCCGTTGAGGGCAAGAAGACGCTCGGGCGTGGTTCCCAGACGATACGCAACCTGGGGCCAGGTATCGCCCGGGCGCACCTGGTAGAGCGTCAGGGGTTGCTGCGCGTCCGGGCCGGCATTTGGTAATGGGATGAGCAGGCGCTGGCCGGCGTAGATCAGGTTTGGATCGGCGAGATTGTTCGCCTTCATGATCGCCTCGACCGAGACCCCGTAGCGTGTGGCAATGGCGAGCAGGGTATCGCCCGGTTGGACGACGTGCGTGCGGGTGCCCGGGCCGTCGGCCGCAACATCTGCCACCGGTGCCAGTTGGAACAGCACCACGGCCAGGAGCACCACCGCAAGACGTGGGAACAGACGCTGCAAGGAAAACATGTCGCATTCTACCAGATTCTCCTGCCTCGCGTCAGGTCCATAAGATCACCATCGCGTTTCGAACCGAGGCGGGGCCGGTTCCTTCACCTTGCCCCGAAGAGGAACCGGCCCGCCCGCAGCCTCTATCCGTTTAGTCGGTATGTTCTCGGCCCTCGGCGCAGCCTTTACACTCCGGGTTTGCTCGATGCTGCCCTGCGCCTCTACCTGGCGCCGACGAACTTGCTACACTCTCACCCACCCTCGTGAATTGACGTCGAGCACGATCTCGGGAATAATCGCCGGGGAGCGGGCGTGAACCGGGGACCCGCGGCCGCCACCCCGTCTACCGACCCGCGAACGCCCAACCTGCCTGCCGATCATGAACACCCCGTCCCTCATGCTCGATCCCGACCGGGTCACCGAACTCGGACATCAGCACGAATCCCGGCACGCCGCGTGCGTCAGGCGCCTGACTCCGCTCTTGCGAGCAGGCGAGCGCGCAAGTCTCGAGCTGCTGGCCCGAACCGCACGCGAGATGGTGGAGGCCATCGATTGCACCGAGTGCGGGCGGTGCTGTCGTTACGTCGCACCGGAGGTGGAAGGCGATGACCAGGCCCGTCTGGCCATCGCCCTGAACCTCAGCATCGCCGAACTGCGTCGCCGCTTTCTGCGACCCATGTGGCCCGGAGCGGCCGAAGAGGACCAGGTATGGCTCCTGCCTGATCCCTGTCCTTTTCACGACGGCCGACTCTGTACAGTCTACGAAGCTCGACCGCAAACCTGCCGGGACTTCCCTCACCTCCTGCGCAACGACCCCGTCGAGCAACTCCAACTGTATCAGGACACCGCGCCGCTCTGTCTGATTTCCTACAACATCATGGAGCGGCTGTGCACTCAGTTGTCGGGCAGCCGGTAGACGCCATCTTCATACTCATAGGCCGCAGGATCCAACGGTTGGAAAACTACCTTATGCCCCTCGCGTTGCCAGCGGCCCCATAACGCGATTCTGTGCCCGTCCAGGGGAGGGGGCGCGGAAATCCCCAGACCCTCGCTGCCGCCGGGCCCGTACACCGTGTAGACCCATACACGCCCCGTGGCATCCAGCCAGGCATCCAGCTCGCCACCGGCTACCCACAACATCCGCCCCTGTTCGTTCGTCAGCAGCAATGGCTCCAAGGAGATCTCGTCGGCCGGAGGCTCGGTGCTGATGGGGCGCCCTACAAGTCGGACGATCTCCCCTCGCGCCAGGTCGATGTGCTGCAAGTCGAGGCCGGGAAGGCGGGCCGAGTAACGGTGTCGGCTGTCCGTCGCCGGCGAGCGATGGACGACGGCCAGATGGACCGCGTCGTCCTCGGGCCGTACCAGGTCCAGCGGACCGGACACATAATACACATAGCGTTCCGGCCGCGGCAACCCTTTCAGCCCGGCTTCGGCATCGCCAAAACGTTCGGCCGGGCCTGCCCTGTCGTTGCCGGCTGCCGCCGACAACTCGATCTCGCCCACCACCAGCGGCACGGCCACCGGCACCTGTGCATCCGGCAGATGCAGCGAGGCGGGCAGGGGGCTGCGGGTCTCCTGCCGGGGTGCTGCGGCCAAACCAAAAAAGTCCGAGCCGAGCTTTTGCATCAGCGCCCACAGAGGATCGCGGAAGAGGAAGAGCAGCACCAGCACGACGGCCAGAACCGGTGCCGGCCACAGCCAACCCCGCCGCGTGGGGGGAGCATTCCCCTTCAGCACCTCCACCAGGACAAATGTGACATTGTCCGGCGCACCGCGCTCCAGCGTCCACTCCAGGATGATGTTGGCCGCTTCATCCAGCGGGTAGGAGGAGAGAAACTGGGCGAGCTCTTTTTCCGAGACAATATTGCTCAGTCCGTCCGAGCAGAGCAACAGGATATCGCCGGGACGTACTTGCTCCCGAAAGGTGTCAGGGGCAGAATCCCTGTCGGGGCCCAGAGAACGGGTGATCACATTACGGTAGGGATGGCGGGCTGCCTCTTCCGCGGCCAACACACCCGCGGCCACCTGCTCGGCTACCCAGGAATGATCGCGAGTGATCTGCTCGATCTGCCCGTTGCGGAAAAGATAGGCGCGGCTGTCGCCTACATTGGCAATGGTGAGGTCGTCGCCGTGCAGCACTGCGGCTACCAACGTCGTTCCCATGCCCGCGAAGGGGATCACGGTCCGGGCCTGCTGGATGACCGCTTCGTTGGCGGCCCCGATGGCCTGGCGCAGGCGCGTCTCAATGTCTCCTTCAGCCTGCTCCGCTTCGACACCGTAGTAGTTTCGGAACAAAGTATCGATGGCCACCCGGCTTGCCACCTCGCCTGCAGCGTGACCGCCCATGCCGTCGGCCACGGCAAAGAGATGCCCCCATCGCTGTAGCAACGGCTCATCCACCTGCAGCCGCGTGCGCCAGTCCAGCACAGTGCTGGCCGCATCTTCGTTATGTTCGCGCACGCTACCGGTATGGCTGCGCACCTGTACCGAGTAGGAGGTGCTATGTGTTTTAGGGTGTTGGGCTTTGGTGGTGCGCGCAGGCATGGAACAGGGTGATAGAGCGGGATGAGCAGATCGGCAGAAATCAGGAGGACGCGGCCAGTTCCAGGACGCGCAGGGTCTCGGCAGCCGCCTTTTGCCACGAGAATCGTTGCAGGTTATCGCGTCCTTTGGCCACAAGCGTCGCTGCCAGCGCGGAGTCGCTCAGCACGCGCATAAGAGCATCGGTTAGGGATTCGACATCCAGGGGATCGAAGTAAAGCGCGCCTTCTCCTGCCACCTCGGGAAGCGAGGAGGATCGCGCACATACGAGAGGGATCTCGCAGGCCTGGGCTTCCAGCGCCGGAAAGCCAAACCCCTCGTTGAGGGAGGGCAGGGCATAGCAGGCCGCGCCGGTATACAGGGCTGCAAGATCGTGGACACGCACGTAGCCCGGAAAACGGACGCGGTCGCTCAGGCCCATCTGCACCACCTTCTGGCGCAGCTTCTCTCCCTCATAGCCCATGCCACCGGCCAATACCAGGTGCAGGTCGCGTTCGGGCAAGCGGTCGATCAAGCTGGCGAAGGCGTCGACCAGTCGTGCCAGATTCTTGCGGGGATGGATGGTGCCCACGTGCAGGATGTAGTCGGCTCCAGGCGGGATCCCATAGCTCGACCGTACGTACTGGACCCGACCCTCGTCCGGCTCCCGGCGCAGGTGAGGGTCGGGCGCAGGATAGACGACATGAATCCTGTCCGGGTCCGCGCCGTACATGGTTACCAGGTCCTGTTTGCTCGCCTCGGAGTCGGTGATGATGCGGGTGGCCACGCTTGCGTGTCGTCTGGTACTCCAGCGCAAGTAGAGGCGCTCGCGACGTGGATGGGCATGGGGGAAATGCTCGTAACCCAGGTCGTGTACGGTCACGACCGTCCGGGGCGGTCCCACCAGCGGCAGCACGTGCGAGGGCACGAAGAGGACATCGGGCGGATGCCTCCGCGTGTGGGGGCCGAGTCGGGCGTGGGTCCAAAGACGGCGTCCGGGCAGGGTCACCAACTCCGCACCGGAGTGAAAGAGGTCGAACTGGGGGGTGGCCGGGACGTACAGGCGTATTCGGTGGTGACTCTCCAGCGCCAGCAAGGCGTTGATGAGTTCAAGGCTGTAGCGCTCGGTGCCGGTGCGCCGGGCCCGCAATGCACGTGATGCATCTATGCCGATGAGCATGAGAATTCAAGGGATGATGGGATGTGGAGTCTGAACAGGCCCATTATACCCCTGACACGGGGGCAGAGACGAAAGGCCATGCCGGACATGCCGCCGGAGCAGCCTGTTTCGCGGCGGGTGGGCAGGCCCAGGAGTACCCGGCCCGCCGCGAGCAGCTCTGGTATCGGCAGGCAGCGCCCGCGTGCCGACGGTTCTGACCGCCTGCGGTGCTGTGGAGGCGGTCATCTTCACCGCTGCTTGCACCGGCCTACAGCGCTACGTCCTGGCGTGAACCCACCCGTCCGTTGCGGTCACGCGGGTTCGCAGACCCTGTGGGCTGAGTCGTGCAGCGGGTGCACTCGGCGGGGCAGTCCCGCGAAGCGCGACTCAACATGCCGCGCGGGGCCGGGATACGTCAGTCGTCCTTGGTCTCGGTATCTCTTTCGATCCGATAGCTGCTGCGGATTGCGGCAGTCTTCCCCAGGATGGTCGGGGCGGAACAGTATTTCTCTTCTGAGAGTTCGATAGCCCGCCGTAGCTTGTTCTCGTCGATATCGCCTTTGGCAACGTATTCCACGGTGATGTGGGTGTAGAC
>RFJM01000100.1 GCA_003694905.1 Caldilineae bacterium | reverse complement strand
GGCTTTCCAGCCTGTCCCGCATGCCTGAACACACGGCATGACACGGCATGCCGAAGCGGTGGGGAGCCGGTTGGGGGTGGCCGCGACGTTGCCGGGTGGCGCCGCCCGCGAGCTACCCCAAGTTATAACACACCCCCTGATCAGGTGAGTTCCTGTTCGGGCGCAACTCGGCGCGAGGGAGGCAGAGTGCGGTTCGGGGGGTCCCTACGGTCCGACCCACCGCGACCGGACAGGGAACGCCGAGTCGCGTCCATGCGATGGCACGAGGCATCGTGTCGACCCGCTTCCTGCAACTACAGGCGGTTCGTCGGGTTGTCAGAAGCAGGACGAGACTCTATAATCCGGGCGTTTGCTCTCAAGACATTCACCCACAAACTTTTTTCCTCTCATCGGCTGTTTTCCACCGCATGACTCTGGCACTCGGTATCGACACGGGCGGCACCTACACCGCCGCGGTGTTGGTCCGCCTCCCTCATGGCCAGATTCTGGCCGGCGCCAAGGCGCAAACCACCCACCACGATCTTGCCATCGGCATTCGCCACGCCCTGACCGCTCTCTTCCACAAGGCGAAGGGAATCGATCCCGGCCAAATCGGCCAGGTTTCCCTTTCCACAACCCTGGCGACGAACGCCATCGTGGAGGGACGCACCGGCAAGATCTGCCTGCTGTTGCTGGGCTATGACCCCGAACTGATCGACCGGTTCGATCTACGGGCAGAGCTGGTGAGCGATGATGTCGTGTTTCTGGCCGGGGGACACAACGGCCTGGGGGACGAGGTCATGCCGCTGGATGAGGATGGGCTGGTCAAAGCCGTACGCCGCCGGCTACACGAGGTGGATGCCTTTGCGGTTTCGTCCTACTTCAGCATCCGCAATCCCGAGCATGAGCTGCGGGCCAGGGCCCTCATCGAGGAAGTGTCACGACAGGAGTTGGGTGCCCCCCTGCCGGTAACGTGCGGACACGAGCTGACCTCGCGGCTCAATGCCATCCGCCGTGCCACAACCACTGCACTCAACGCCGGCCTGATCCCCCTGCTTACCGAACTGGTGGACAATGTGCGGGTGGTGATGGCCGAGCATGACATCCACGCCCCGCTGATGGTGGTCAAAGGCGACGGTTCGCTGGTGCGGGCGGCCTGGGCCATGCAACGCCCCATCGAGACCATCTTGTCGGGACCGGCCGCCAGTGTGGTGGGGGCCGGGCACCTGGTGGGGCGCAAGGATGTGTGGGTGGTGGATATGGGGGGCACGACCACCGACATCGCCGGGCTGAACGATGGGCGGCCACGGCTCAACGCAGCAGGGGCGCAGGTGGGACGTTGGCGCACCATGGTAGAAGCGGTGGACGTTTACACCACCGGCCTGGGTGGCGACAGCGAGGTCTACCTGGATACCTCCGCGGCGCGAGGTCAGCGCCTGCAGATCGGCCCCAGGCGGGTGATCCCGCTGTGCATGCTGGCGCAGGAACATCCCGATGTCCTGGCCGAACTGGAAGAGCAGAGCGCTTATCCCGACGACTACCGCGCGGCGGGCCGTTTCGTTGTGTTGGTGCGCGAACCGCGCAGCCGCGTCTCCGATACCGAGCAGCTTATCCTGGACGCTCTGGCTGCGGGGCCCCGGCCGTTGGACGACCTCCTTGCCCTCAGGCACCTTCCGCACCTGGTGCGGTCACGACTGATGGCCTTGCGCCGGCGCCGAGTGGTGGTGGAGTCGGCGTTCACACCCACGGACGCGCTCCATGTGCTGGGGAGGCTGAATCTGTGGGATGCCCGCGCGGCGTGGCTCGGGGCGGCGATCCTGGCGCGCCGCTTGGGAGTGGGAGTTCAGGAACTCTGCGAGCAGGTCGTCGAGGGCGTGTCGGCGCGGGTTGCGCAGGCGCTGGTCGGTAAAGCCCTGCTGGATGAGGGTGTGGTCGCTCAGTGGGAACGCGAGCCCACGGCCCAGGCCCTCCTCGAACGCGGCTTGCACGAGACAGACAGCGGTCTGCGTTGCGCGTTGATGCTGGACCGGCCCATCGTGGGCATCGGCGCTCCGGCGCAGGCCTATCTCCCCCGCACGGCCACCTTGCTGCACAGCGATCTTCTCGTTCCCGACCATGCCGAAGTGGCCAATGCCATCGGCGCCGTTGTCGGAAGCGTCGTACAACAACGTGTGGTCGAGATCCATCCCCTGGAGGCAGATCACGCTGCCTGCCGCGTGCATCTGCCCGACGGCGTTGCGGATTTCAGCCGACTGGAAGCCGCCGTCCGCCATGCTGAGCGGGTAATGTGCCCCTATCTGGAGGATCTGGCCCGGCAGGCGGGGGCCGAGCAGGTCGAGGTCAAGATGAAGCGCGAGGATCTGATGGCGCCGGTCCAGGAGGGATGGGGCGACGAGTTATGGCTGGAGACACGGCTTATATTCACGGCGGTGGGCAGGCCGGGGTGGAGGGCCGAGAGCGAAGAAGAGGCGGTGGGCTGAGCAGGGTTTGCCGGGCAGGGCGCCTTGGGGAATAAGGCGGGCCAAAGTAGCCTTACGGCGCAGGCCCGGCGTATAATGACGCCAAGGCCGTTCTCCCCATCATAAGGTATCACGAGGATTTGATCATGCGTACGTGGCGAATATGGTTCCTGCTGGTTTTGGTTTCGGCCGTTGTTTCGGGGTGTTCCATCCCGGCTCCACCCTGCGATCTCTCGGGCATCGTCTATCCTTCCGGCAAAGTGCTGGCCGGGGGGCCGCTGCGTCTGGGGGTCATCGATGCCAGTCCGGTGTTCCCATTCCAACTGCCCGGCCCACTGGCCCAGACGCAGGCCGATTTTGCCGTGCTGGATGATGTACGCTGGGGATTGATCGAGCCCCAGCCACCACAAAACGGCTTTCACACCTACCAATGGGACGATGAGATCGTCGCTTTGGATACGCGCGTGCAGGCGTATCAGAGCGCGGGCTTCCAACTGGTGATGGTGCTGCGAGCCTGGAACACGTGGGCGCGCGCCGTCGCCCCCCAGGGTGGCCTGGCCGCAGCCGCGGCTTCGACACCGCCCAAGCCGGAGTTCCTGGCGGACTATAGCGCCTGGGTGGCCGCCGTGGTCGAACGGTACGATGCCGACGGCGTCGACGACTTCGCAGGATTGCAGGATGTAGATGGAGACGGCAGGCCCGATCCCGTGCGCTACTACCAGATCGAAACCGAAGCCGTGAGCGGTGTCTGGTGGCAGGGGACCACGCCCGCGCAGGCGACGACCGAATACCTGGCCTTGCTGCGCGCGGCCGCGGCCGCGGCCCGCGGTGCCTACCCCGAAGTCAAGATCCTGCTGGCAGGCATCCCTGCCCTGGACATGCTGGACGGCTTCCCCACGGCCGCCGGCCTGCAGGATGTGGTAACCAACATCGATCCGGCGGTCTGTGGTGCCATCACCGCCTACGGTCAGCTGCTGGCCGCTACCGATGCCTACGACATCGCTGCCGTGCACAGCCTGGCCGACTACACCGGCCTGCAGGTGCTGGCAGATTGGGTCAGAACCCTGGCCGGCCGCGACGTTCCCGTCTGGCTGACAGGCGCGACTTCTGCTCCCGCCCTGCTCGGTGATCCCCCTACCCTGCGCGTGAATCCCCTCTACCCCACCAGCGGCCAGACCCTGTGGAACAAGCTCCAAAATGCATTCGATCCCGACCACGCCCGCGTCGAAAGTTGGTATCGCCAGGAGCAGGCGCGGCTGGCCTTCAAGAAGTGGGTGTATGCAGCCTGGCTCGGCTTCGATGCCCTCACTCTAGCCTTCGAGCAGGATCGCTTTAACTACCAGGATTCGCGCCTGGGTCTGCGAGATCTGGCCTTCCAGGGCTTGCTGGACGACGCGGATGGCTTCTCGCCGCCGGCGGTGCGGCCGGTGGTACGCGCTCTGGCCCTGGCCCAGGGCCAGCTACGCGGCTTCTCCTCCGTGCAGAAGATCCAACCCCTGGCCGGCGAAAACGTAGAGGCCTTTCTCTTTCGGGTGGAGGGCCTGCCTGTGTACGTGCTCTGGTACGACGACCACACGGCCCAGGGGCCCGACGATCCACCCGTCTCCACCCAGGTACAACTGAGGGTACGCGCGCCGGAGCTTGTTGCCATGACGGTGCCCACCCGCCGCGACCAGACCGGCCCCGATATCCAGGTCGTCACTCCGGTCGACGGCGTCCTCACCCTCAATCTGACCGAGACACCGGTCATCCTGCGCGGGGAATGGACGGCGCTCTACCTGCCGCAGGTCCGCAACTCGCACTGAGCCTTTCCCTCAGGCGCCATAGCGGCGATAGCGCTCCACCACTTCATACATGGCGAAGATATTGTCATCGGGTGTGCCGTAGTCCATATTGATACAGCACACCCCCACCTTGTCCAGAGGCCCGGCCGCCCGCAACAGCTTCTCCGTATCCTCGGCGATCTCTTTCGGCGACTGCTGCAACATACGGATGGGACTTAGGCGCAGGTTCAGGAAGACATCGGGCAAGGCTTCCCGCACCTGCGCCACATCCGAGCCCCAGCCAACCCCTACCATAGTCAGGGGCAACTCTGCGTAGGCCGAAGCCACTTTGTGCAGGTTGTCGCCGCAGTGGTGGATGCCGTAGGGCTGAATGCGTTCGGCCATGCGCTTCTCGACGGGCAGGTGCAGAGTGCGATAGCTTTCCGGTGAGATCATCTGCACCGAGCAATTGGCATGGAAGAACATGGCGCTGTTTACATGCTCGACCATGCGGTTGACCGAAATCGAGCAACTGCCGGTGCGCTCGCGCAGATACAGAGCCACATCCACGATCAGGTCGCCGATGAGATTCAGCAGGCGCTCCACCCGCTGCGGCGCCTTGTAGAAGTCCAGATACAGGTGTTGGCCGTAAATGTGATAGGCGCTGTTGAGTAGTCCATCGGTGTTCATGTCCCCCACCACATAGCCCCACTCGGCCTCCAGCGCGTCCATCTGTTCGATGAAGACGTTCATAGGCCATGTTGTGCGGAAGTCCGGCTTCTCCAGCGCATCCACCTGCTCGGGGGTGAGGTCAATGGGCAGGGGTTGGGGCGCAGCGTTTTTCTCGAACCAGATTTCGCAACCCAGTAAGGCCGGAATCACGAAACCGCCGGCCACGTGTACCGACCCTATAATGGGCCGCGGTTGTGGATCGGGCTCGCCCAGCCCCATGTCGCCGTAGCGCTCATAGAGCACCCGGCGCATGATCACGTCGTTTTCGATGCGCTTTTGCGGATCGAAGTAGAAAGACTCATCAAAGGAGATGCCGGCCGTGTGGTACCACCAGTTGGGGTTGAAAACCAGTTCCACGGGCAGGAATGTGTTGGCTTGGGGTAGTGTATCCATCTCTTGTTTCGTGGGGATATGAGTGTGAGAGGAGTGGATGGCTTAGTCGGAGAGGGCTGCGATGACTGCGTTGGTGACATCGACCGTGCGGGCATTGCCACCAAGGTCGGGCGTGAGAACCTGACCGGCGGCGGTCGTGCGTTCCACGGCGGAACGGATCCGGTCTGCGCCGCGGGTTTCGCCCAGGAACTCCAGCATCAGGGCCGCGCTCAGGAACATGCCGATGGGATTGGCGATCCCCCGGCCTGCGATGTCGGGTGCCGACCCATGGATCGGCTCGAACATGGAGGGGAGAGCACGGTCGGGACGGATGTTGCCGCTGGGTGCCACACCCAGGCTTCCACAGATGGCGGCGGCCAGATCCGTCAGGATATCGCCGTGCAGGTTCGAGGCCACCACCACATCCAGCGTTTCGGGGTGCAACACCATGCGCGCGGCCATGGCGTCCACCAGCACCCGCTCTACCGTGACTTCGGGGAATTCCTCGGCTACCTGGCTGCATACCTCGTCCCACAGCGCGAAGCCGTACTTCTGGGCATTCGACTTGGTGACGCAGGCCAGGCGATGGGCCGGGCGCCGCCGGGCCAGCTCGAAGGCGTAGCGAATGATGCGCTCGACGCCGGCGCGAGTGAAGAGCGCACTCTCGATGGCGACTTCGCCGGGCAGGCCCCGATGACCGCGGCCGCCTGAGCCGGTATATTCTCCCTCCGTATTCTCGCGCACGACCACAAAGTCGATGTCCGCGGGCGTCTTGTCCCGCAGTGGGCTGCGAATGCCGGGCAGCAGGCGGGCCGGCCGCAGGTTCACGTATTGGTCGAAGCCCTGGCAGATGGCCAGCCGCAGTCCCCACAATGAGACCGAATCGGGCACCTGGGGCCAGCCTACCGCGCCGAAGAGGATGGCATCGAACTCACGCAGCCGCTCCAGACCCTCCGCGGGCATCATGCAACCATGGGCGAGATAGTAGTCGCTACCCCACGGAAAGCTCGTGAACTCGAGCCGGAAGTCGCCGTCCAGACGGGCTGTTTCCTCGAGAAGACGCACGGCCTCCGGCAGGATCTCCTTGCCGATCCCATCTCCTGGGATGGCGGCTATTTCATAGGTTTTCATGATATCGGTCCTCTTGTTTGGTTGAGCATATTACTTTTCGAAGGATCCACACGCTCCACATTCGCGGTGGGGAACATGGGATTTGCCGCATGCTGCCTTTGCCGCTAGAATCGCCCCCAATCCTCCCATCATCGACGCAGCCAAGGAGCAGACTCATGGCAAAAGTAGAAATCGATCCCGGCATTTGCGGTTTGCCTACGACGGTACGGGCCGAGATGGATCCCGACACCTATCGTTGCAGGCTCAGCATCGAGAGCGAGTGTGCCGCCATTCGCAAGATGGCCGAGGATTTGCAAGAGGTCGATCCCTTTCAGGAAATCGCGTTGCGGCGGGGTGACGGCCCCCTGACGTTGCGCAAGGGCCATGAGTATTGCAGCCATTCGGCCTGTCCTGTGCCGGTGGGCATCATCAAGGCCGTGGAGGTGGCAGCGGGTCTGGCCCTCCCTGCCGATGTGAGCATGAAGATCTCGAAGGACGACGACTGAGGAGACGGCGGCTCACGCAGTCTGGCTGCGTGGCGGCGGTTGCACCATCTCCAGGGTGATGTCGTCGGGATCGAGAAAATAGCAGGTGTAGCCCCCTTTGTTGATGCCCGCTTCGATGGCCACCGGTGCCTCGCTGCGAAAACGTACACCCAGGGCCTTGAGGCGGGCGAACTCGGCGTGTATGTCATCGACCTCGAAAGCCAGGTGGGCCGTGCCGGGATTGGGGGTACTCGTATCCACCCTGACCCCCTTGGGGGCGACATACTCGACCAGTTCCAGCACGTGGCCCGAGCGTGAGGGTTCTTTGCCGGGGATCTTGAACTGGGCTACCTTGAGGTGGGCGTCGGCATAGCCCACAAACTTGCGGGTGTATGCGTTGGCCTGTTCCTGGGTGTGGACCAGTTCCATACCCAGGATATCGCGATAGAAGGTGATTGATCGTTCCAGGTCGGAAACGGTGAAACTGAAGTGCCAGGTGTCGATGAGCATGGATTTGACTCCCTTGTTGGTAAATGTCGAGGCATCTCTAGCGGCCCATCCAGCCGCCGTCCACCAGCAATACGGTGCCGGTCACATAGTCGGATGCGGCAGAAGCAAGGAAGACCACGGGGCCTTTGAAATCATCGGGGCGCCCCCAACGACCGGCGGGGATGCGCTCCAGGATGGCGGGCCCGCGGTGAGGGTCCGCCTGCAGGGGGGCCGTCATATCGGTGGCGATGTAGCCTGGGGCAATGGCGTTGACCTGTACCCCTTGCCCGGCCCACTCATTCGAGAGGGCTTTGACCAGAGAGCCGATCCCTCCCTTGGCGGCTGCGTACGAGGGAATGGTGAAGCCACCCTGATAGGTCATCAACGAGGCGGTGAAAATGATCTTCCCCCGCCCGCGCGCCACCATGTCCCGCCCGAACTCGCGCGCCAGGACAAACTGGGCGCTGAGATTGACCTCGAGCACACGGTCCCAGATCTCGTCGGCATGTTCTGCAGCGGGCTGCCGGTGGACCGCACCGGCATTGTTGACCAGGATATCGATGGGCGGCGCCTCTGCCTTGACGCGGCGGATGAATTCGTAGAGGCTGCCGCGGTCTGAGAAATCGCAGGCATACGCCCAGAAGCGGCGGTCTGCCTGCCGGACGGCTTCCTCGACGGCGCTGCCCGTTGGTTCCAGCGTAGCGCTGACGCCGACGATGTCGGCGCCTGCTTCGGCCAGGGCTTCGGCCATGGCTTTGCCGATGCCACGCTTGCAGCCTGTCACCAGCGCGGTCTTGCCGTCGAGCCGGAAACGATCGAGAACGGACATCTTCACTCCTCTGTACTGTTGGCAAGGACCTGATCGACAAAGTAGGTGCATAGCCCGATGTAGGCTTCGGGCCGGAGCAGGTCGGTGATCTCTTGGGCAGAGAGATGGCGGGTCACGTGTTCATCTTCGAGCAGGGTGTCGCGCAGCGGGCGCTCCTCTTCAAAGGCTCTCATCGAGGCCTCGTGGACGATCTCATGCGCGGTCTGGCGGCCGACGAACTCCCCCAGCCGCAGCATGACCGCTTCGGACATCATCAGCCCGTGCAGCAGATCGACATTCCGGCGCATGCGCTTCCGGTCGACGCGCAGCCCGCGGATGGCCTGGAGTGTATGCGCCACGGCCCCTCCGGCCAGGATGCAGATCTCGGGCAGGGCTGCCCATTCGACGTGCATGGCCGACCAGTCGCGCTCATGCTCCGCCTCCATGGCGCCCAGCAGGGTGGGAACCAGGCCGCGGGCGAGCCGCGCCTCGGCCAGGATGCCTTCGCACAGCATGGGATTGCGTTTGTGGGGCATGGTGCTGGAACCCACCTTGCCGCGGCGATACGGCTCCTCGACCTCCGCCACCTCCGACTTCTGCAGCAAGATGATCTCGTGGGCGATCTTGCCCATGGTGGCCGCGACGAGAGCCAGCAACACCCCGTACTCGGCAAACCGGTCTCGCGCCGGATGCCAGCCGATGGCCGGCATGGCCAGCCCCAGCTCGGCCATGAGCCTGGCCTGTACCGCCGGTCCCCGTTCGCTCAGGGAGGCCAGCGACCCCACCGCGCCGGCGAACTGTCCTACCAGCAGCCGCGGCTCCACCTGATGCATGCGCTCAATGTGACGCCGCACCTCATCCAGCCAGATGGCCACCTTGAAGCCGAAGGTGATGGGCAGCGCATGTTGGCCGTGGGTGCGGCCCGGCATTACCGTATCGCGTTCGCGGCGTGCCAGCGCGGCCAATTCCCCGGACAACGCCTGCAAGTCGTGCAGGATGTGGCCGTGTGCCTGCCGCAGCTGCAGCACCAGCCCCGTGTCCGTCACATCTTGCGTGGTGGCTCCCCAGTGCACGTAGCGGCCCGCATCGCCCTCACACCGCGACGCCAGTTGCCGGATGAGCGGCACCAGCTCGTGGACCGTCTCGTCGATTCCCTCCTTCAGCGCCGCGAAATCGATGTTTTCCACGCGCGCCCTGGCGGTAATCTCCTCCGCGGCCTCGGTTGGGATCAGCCCTTCGGCGGCTTCGGCCCGGGCCAGCGCGGCTTCGTAGTCCAGCCAGCACTGCACCAGATTGGCATCCGCAAAGACCGCGCGCAAAGGCTCGGTGCCGTACATATCTCTGAACAGGTGGGAATCGATGACGTGGGCAGGCATAAGAGATCGGTCGGGCGGCGAACGCTACACCTCGTTCACCTGGATGACGGCGCGGATGACTCCATCGCGGTAGTTGGCCACCATCTCGAACGCCTCGGCGATGCGGCTCAGGGGGATGAGGTGCGTGGCCAGGGCCCGCACATCCACCATGCCCGATTGCACCAGCCGAAACGCGCGCGGGTACGTATGCTTCATGCGCCGCACCAGCTTGATGGTCAGGCCTTTGCGGCGCACGACCGACGCCGTCAGCACCAGCCTGTCCTCGGGGCCGGGGATGCCGCACAACACCAGGGTGCCGCCCGGCCGTAGCATCTCCGCGCCCTGTTCGGGCGTCTCCAGCGCGCCCGCGGCCTCGAAGGCGATGTCCACGCCCCGGCCGTTTGTGGCATCCAACACCGCGCTCACCACATCTTCATTGCGGGGGTCGAAGACCTCGTCTGCGACATAGTCCAGCGCGAAGGCGCGGCGATAGTCCAGCGGCTCGGTCATCAGGATCTGCGCGGCGCCTGCGGCCCTGGCCACGGCCGCGATGAGCAACCCGATAGGCCCGGCCCCCAGCACCGCCACAGTCTGACCGGCGCGGATATGGGAGAGATCGACGCTGTGGATGGCGACGCCCAGGGGCTCGAGCATGGCACCATCCACGGCACCGAAACCGTTGGGCATGGGGAAGCAATTCGGCGCCGGCATGACTGCGTATTCGCAATAGACGCCGTCGATGGGCGGCGTGCCGCAAAAGCGTACATGCGGGCAGAGATTGGGGTGACCGGTCTCACACATCTCGCAGCGGCCACATGGAATGGCGGGCTCGACCGCAACCAGGCGGCCTACCTCCAGCCCGGACACACCCGGCCCCAACTCTGCCACGACTGCCGAGAATTCGTGGCCCATGATGATGGGGTCGGTAACGACTGCATCGCCGATGCGTCCGTCTACATAATAGTGCACATCCGAGCCACAGACGCCGACCGAAGCGATGCGCAGCAACACCTCGCCCGGTCCGGGCACGGGAACCGGCAGGCTTTCCAGTCGCAGATCGCGTATGCCGTGAAGCACGGCTGCCTGCATGGTGGCCTGACCTGTTTCGTCGGTTTGGATGTTTGGGGATTGAACGACCATAAGGGACTCCTTTGCGGAAGGTTACCGATTTTGTGGTTGGGCCATCCCCATCATGGAAACGGCCCAGATTGCAGGATGGATGATCTGTGTTATGGAGACGGGGGTGCGCTCGGCGCCTCTCGCTCGCGCCGGTTCGTGGCCTCTCCCAACGGCACGCCGTTCCTGCGCTTGCTCCGGTCTTCTTAGGCTGCACACCATGCGATCACCTGTTGCAGGCGGCCCAGATCGGCCTGGACGGGCACCCGATCGGCAATGCCCAGGATGACGCGACTGTCCTGGCGGGCAACCGCCATTGCTTCCTGGACACTCTCCTCGAAACGATCGCGCGGGAACTGCGGCAGCAGCGCGTCCTGTGGAATGCCGCCCCATAGCGTGAAGTCGGGTCCGAGCACTGCCCTGGCCCGCGCCAGGGGAGCATCGCTTTGGGGCGGGCCACATACCCCTTGCACGCCGTCTACACCGCCTGCTGCCAGATGTTCCAACAGGTGCCAGACAGCGCCGCCGGTATCCACCATCAGGTACTTGCCTGCCTTGTGGAATCGTGCCGCTGCCCGCCGGTAGCTGTCGCTGAGGTACCGGGCAAAGAAGCCGGGTGAGATGAACTGGGCATCCAGGTTATCGGGCGAGACGATGATCTCGACAGGCAGTTGCGCCGCCCGTTCCTCCACAGAAGCCACCTGCTCTTCCAATAGCCGCAAGATCTGCTGGGCCGCCATCTCGGCGTCGAAAAGCAACATAAGCCCTTCCGACCAGCCCAGCCACTCCAGTAAAAGTTGTGCGAAGGGCCGTCGCGGCAGGAGCGCCGCCACCGTGCCTGCTTCGCCTACCGCCTCGAGGACCGGCTCCAGCCTTTCCGGCAGCCAGCGATAGCTCCGCTCGCGGACCATCTTCAGCAACACAGCCAGGTCGGCGTGGCTCTTCACCGGGTACTCGACCTGCCACCAATCGCCGTCGGGTCCCAATTGCCAGCGTTCCACCAACGTGTCGGTTCCGAGGCAGTAACGGATCTCCCGGTGTTGCTCCGATTCGTGGCGCTCTACCCTGACGGCTCCCCACTCGATCTCATACGGCCGCACACTCTCCCACACCGGCACACCGAGCTCCGCGCAGATCTGGCTCAGAGTGAGATCCTGCCAGTCCACGGGCAATGTGCCATGCCGGTGATGCCAGCCATACCACAGGGTCAGATTGGGCAGAAACAGGAGGGTGTCATCTTCGGCACCGCTGAACCGATTTAGAATGTGGACCTTGGGGGGTATGGACATTACTACGGCCGGGTCGGAAAAGCTAGCACGAAGGCGAACGCCGCCATTCTCGCACTAATGCGGTGGAAAGTCCAGTCATTGGATTCTGTGTTACCGAGGGATTGACGCGAGGCGTGCATAGGACAACTATGTTGTTCACGAGCCGCCCGGATATTCTCGCGACCAGTCCTCGCCGAAGTCGGGCGCATTGGGCGGGACGGGTGTACCCGTGCGGGGGTAGTGATAAGCTCGGGTCCGGTTCTCGTCTTTGTAGACATACCAGGTGCACGGCGCGTCGGGATCGAGCGCGTGGTCCAGCGGTCGCAGGAGGCGGCCCCGGCGCCGGCCGCTCAGCCATTCTTTGACGATGGGACAGTGGACGCAGTACCAGTGCAGTCCGGTCTTCTGCCAGGTCCACAGGTGGGGCTGCCGGTTGACGCCCTCCTCGCCCGCGGGATGAGGTGGCCGCCCGGTCTCGGGGTCGCCCCTGCGCAAGACGCCGCCCGAGCCACAGGGATCCATGATCATTTTGTAGCGGTCACCCTGGTCGATGAGGAGCACGTCACCGCGGCGTTGCGGGCCACTGAAGTGACCGCCGCGCATCCCCTCCACCGTCAGGGCCAGTTTCTCGTGGGGCGTCATCTGATCCCAACGCTCATAGCGCGCACCCCAGATGCGGTCGTGGGTTTCCAGGATGCATTCCAGCACCGCCTCTTCGCCCCACCTGGTGGCGATGGTCGCGAGCAGATCCTGGACCCAGGCCACCAGGATATCATGCGGGTTCTTGAACTCGAGGCGCATCTTTTCCAGCCAGAGGATGGCAGCGGCCTTGTCCCCTTCGGCAATGGCCTCTTTGCATCGTTCCCTGGGTGCCTCTCCCACGGGGAATGTGCGCCATGTCTGCACAAGAGTGGTGGCCAGCGGCGCCGCATCCGCATAGCCCGTCTCTCGCGCCAATAGGTAGCGGCCGATATCCGCCAGCCAGGTGACCATGATGTCGTGCATGATGCGCATTTCGCGGAAGTAGTAGTCCACCAGAGCCAGCGCCTCCTCGTGTCGGCCGTCGCGGATCGCGGTTTCGGCCAGGGTTTGCGTGGCGATGCCCAGGGTGTCCAGGTCGTCCACCCGTAGGGGACGCCCCAAGATGGGATTGAATTCCAGTCTCAGCATGGGTAACCCGGCCTCATTGGAGATAGCGGTCTTCGTAGATAGAGAGTGCTCTGTCCAGAATGGCCGTGATCTGATCGATCTCCTCCTCGGTAATCGTCAGAGGCGGGGCCAGGAAGATCACGTTGCCGGGATGCAGCGTCAAGGTGATCAGCCCCAAATCGCGGCAGATTGAACGCAGATGGTAGCCGGCCGTCTTTGGATCGGGTGGGGGGCGACGGCTGTCCCGCTCGTGGACGAACTCGAACCCCACCAGCAGGCCCAGCCCCCGCACATCACCATAGGTGACGTGGTGGTGGAGGGAGCGAAGCCCGGCCATCAGTCTCTCCCCCTTGCGTGCTGCCTGCCCGGCCAGATCTTCGCGCAGGACCAGATCGATATTGGCCAGGGCCACCGCGCAGGCTACGGGATGACCGCCGTAAGTCTGGCCATGGGAGAGGGTACCGTCGGGGTGGCCGTCGAAGGCGCGGGCGATGGCTTCGCGGGTGATGGCCGCGCCGATGGGCATGTAGCCACTGCTCAGCCCCTTGGAGAGGGTCATGATGTCGGGTACGATGTCCCAGTGTTCGCTGGCGAAGAGTCTGCCGGTACGGCCAAAACCGGTGATGATCTCGTCCATGATGAACAGGATGCCGTAGCGGTCGCAAAGCTCGCGGATCCGTTGCATGTAGCCGTCGGGCGGCACCGAAACCGCGCTGGCCGTAGCGCAGGGATCGAATATGAGAGCGGCGACGGTCTCGGGATCCTCCCGCAGGATGACCTGCTCCACGTCATCGACACAGGCCAGGTTGCAGGCAGGCAGATGCGAGCAGTGGGGACAGCGATAGTGGTAGGGCGGCGGCGAGGTGCGGCCGAAGGGCGGCAAGGGATCGTACATGTGGATGCGTGTGCCGAAATACTCGCCATCGACGGCCATGGCGCCAAAGGTGCAGCCGTGGTACGCGCCCTCGCGAGTGATAACCTTGTAGCGTTGCTTGTCACCCCGCTGGATGAGATGATACTGCTTGGCGATTTTGATGGCGGTCTCTACGGCTTCACTGCCGCCGGGGGTGAAGTGTACGCGTGCAAGATCGCCGGGCGTGATCTCGGCCAACCGCGCGGCCAGGAGGATGGCCGGCGGCGAAGCGTAGCGAAACACGTCGAGGAATTCCAGTTGCTGCATCTGGCGATAGGCCACGTCCGCCAGTTCCGTCCGAATGTGGCCGGCCACGCAGGCCTCCAGGGCCGAGACGCCGTCCAGGTAACGCCGGCCTTCGCTGTCCACCATCCAGGTTCCCTCCGCTGCCACCAGGATGCGGGGCCCTCCTTCCGCGGCGTAGGGGGTGGGTGGTTGATACGACATCCACAGATGATCGCGGGCCAGTTGCCTGAGTCTTTGGGTGTCTGTTGCCATAGTCAGTTCATCTCGAAGCCGCCATCCACGTTGAGGGCCTGGCCGGTGATGTAATCCGCGTCCGCGGAACAGAGAAAGGCCACGGCTCCGGCGACGTCCTCTTCGGT
>RFJM01000099.1 GCA_003694905.1 Caldilineae bacterium | reverse complement strand
GTGGGGGTGTCCGGTTGGGTGTGGCCGCGACGTTTCCGGGGGGCACCGCTCGCGAGCTGCCCCTAAGTTGAAACACACCCCCTTCCTTCTGCCACCAACAGACTTTGGAACCGAGTCAGTGGTGTAGGATGCGTTTCAAGATGGAGCGGGGTGTAGGAGCGGCTTTCCGTCCTGTCTCCGCCGCCGGGCGGCAGCAGCACAGCCTGGTACGCTGCAGCGATGATCGGTTGTGCGGCGGCGTGGGGCCCCAGCTACGGGCGAATCCGTGATTCGCCCGCACACCGACCGCCCGCGAAGCGCATCCCAGAGCAAAGGGATCCTCGTCCTCGCAGGAGTAGCCGAGGACTGACGAAACGCGGCAGCCCGTCCCCAACGTGAAATGCGCATAGCGGCATGTCCACGCATGGACAGGTTCTTGGCAGACAGCTCCTCGATCTGCGTGAGGCCATGCGCCGGTGAATCTACGCGACGGCCGGTTGTTGCGCCTGAGCTTGAAGACGTTGCCGGCCGGGGCGCTGCAATTGCGCCTGACGGCGTCGATGGCACGGGGAATGATCCGGCGCCGGCAATCCTGTGCCGCCGATCAGCGCCCCTACCAGAATGCTCACGGCAAAACGTGTGGCCGTGCAATCCAGCCAATTCAAAACATCTTCGCAATCTTTGAACCGAAATCGTAGCACATCGCCACGCTTGGCCTGCTGCAGCAGTCGGTTTCCCGCGCGGGGAAATGCACTCGGACGCACTGCTCAAACTGAAGCGATGGAAAGAGGATGGCCTCGGTTTGCCGCTCCCAATTCTTCCGTGGCATTCACCTTGCCCACCGCGGCGATCCCGCCTAGAATTGCCACGACCACCATCCATTGTTGCGGGCGGTCGGCGTGCCGTCCCGCTCTCAGATCATACAAGGACACCTTCATGAAATATCGACGACTCGGCAAAACCAACCTGCGCGTCTCCGTCATCGGGGTGGGCGCCTGGCAGTTCGGTGGAGAATGGGGTAAGTCCTTCAGTCAGGCCGAAGTGAGCGAAATGCTGGCACGGGCAAAGGACTTGGGTATCAACCTCATCGACACCGCCGAATGCTACGGCGACCACCTGTCCGAGCAGTTGATCGGACAGGCCATCCGCGGGAGCCGAGAGGAATGGGTCGTGGCCACCAAGTTCGGGCATCGCTATCTAGGCCACTTACAGCGCCAAGATCTGTGGTCGGCCGACGATGTCCGGCAACAACTCGAAGACTCCCTGCTCGCCCTCCAAACCGACCACATCGATCTCTACCAGTTCCATTCCGGTGACGATCGCGCTTTCGACAACCAGGAACTCTGGACCATGCTCGATAAACAGGTGCAGGCCGGCAAGATCCGCTTTCTGGGCATCTCCATCAGTTCGGGGATCGACCCCGAGTATCAGGCCCGCCGCGCCTCGGAGGTCGGCGCTTCCGTCTTACAGGTGGTCTACAATCGCCTACAGCGAGAGCCCGAGCAAAAGATCTTTCCCCACAGCTTGGCCCAGGATCTGGGTGTGCTGGCGCGCATTCCCCTGGCCAGTGGCTTTCTCAGCGGCAAGTACCCGCCCGGTACCCGTTTTACCGATCCCAACGACGTGCGTTCGGCCTGGGACCCCGAGAAGGTGGAGGGCATGCTGCAGGAAGCGGCACGCATCCAACAGGAAGAAGTGCCGCCCGGCCTCCCCATGGCGCAATGGGCGCTGGCTTGGTGCCTACAGCACCCTGCCGTGAGCTGCGTCATCCCCGGCTGTAAATCGGTACAGCAGGTGGAAGCCAATGCTGCGGCCGCCGCGCTCGACATGGTCCGAGAAGATCACCCCCAGGCCTGGAACCAGGGGTAACGCACAATTCCGGTCGGGCTTGCTACCCGGGTGGGCCACAGGATCACCGTACCATCGCCGGAGCCCGTGGCCAGCCAGGTGCCCTGGGGTGACCAATCCACCGCCTGCACGCGCGCGGTGTGTCCGGCGTAGCGTCGCGGGCCGGCCTCATCCCCGGCTTCCAGGTCCCAGATCGCGACCATCCCATCCCGAGACGCAGTCGCCACCCTCGAACCATCCGGGCTGAACGCCACCCCGAGGATCACATCACCGGCTCGGCCGAGCACCCGGCGCTCCTCATCCTCCAGGTCCCAATAAATCAGTCGGCGGTCTGCCGAAGCCGAGAGCAACGCCGTCCCGTCGGGCGCAAAAGCCAGGTCGGTGACCCAGGCAAAATGCCCGACTAAAGTCAGAGCGGGGTCCTCGGTTTCTTTGTTCAGGTCCCATATCACGATGTCTCCCCCGGTCGTGCCTGCCGCCAGATACCTACCTTCGGGGGACCAGGCCACACTCCACAAGCCATCGCCGGGACCGTGTAGCATGCGCACGACTCGCCCGCGCGTCGCTTCCCACAGGATGAGTGTGTTATCCAGCGAGCCCACCGAAGCCAGATGCCGGCCGTCAGGAGACCAGGCAATGTGCGCCACATTGTCTTGGTGGCCTGTCAGCGTGCGCAGAAGCCGGCCGGTCCGTGCATCCCAGATGCGCACGCTACGGTCCTCGCCGGCCGAAGCCAGGTGCCGTCCATCGGATGACCAGCTCAGGTCGGTGATGTCGTCGGTGTGGGCCGTGAGCCGGAGGGGGGAGTCAGAACCGGTGGCCTTCCAGACCAGAAGGTCCGCACCAAGACTGCTGGCAAGCCATCTGCCGTCCGGCGACCAGGCCACGGCTGCCGTGCCTGCGTGACGTCCACTGTGTCCCCTCAGCCGCGCCATCAGTTCGGGACCGGCGTCCCCATCCACCCAGGTTTCCACCACACCCTCTGCGGTGACCACCGCCATGCGCCGGTGGTCGGGCGACAGGACCAGGTAGGCCGGCCGAATGTCTGCGCCGATGGCTGCCTGCTCCCTGCCCGAGCGGGTGTCCCACGCCAACCATCCCTGACGCGCACTGTAGAGCCGGAGAGCCTTCCCCGTTCTGTCGAAATCCAGAGCCAACACGCTATCCGCCTCCTCGCTGAGGGTGTAGCGAGGGGTACGGCGCTCGGGTTGCCAGATGATGACCCGGCCATCGCGGCCGGCCGACACCAGTTCACTGCCGTCGTCGGACCACTGCAGCAGGGTCACGGTGGTATTGGGCCGATGACCCCGCAGCGTCTCCATCTCGGTTCCGTCGGCCACGCGCCACAGATGTACACTGCCCGCGAATTCGCCTGTGGCGAGCCAACGTCCATCGGGGCTATAGGCGGCTGCAGTCACGCTGGAGATGTGCCGGGGCAACGAGGCCATCGTTTCGGTCTGCAGCGCGGAGGGTGGACCATCCACGCGCGATAGCAGCACCGTACCGTCGTTGTAGCCTATGAGCAGGGTGCGCCGGTCCACATCCGCCGCCTGGGCAGACCAGGCGATGGAGGTGATCTCCGTACGACCGCCCATGACACCCTGCAGCGAACCGTCGGCCGTGGCCATCAGCAGGACAACACCCCCCTCTACGCTCGCGGCCAATAGTGCACCGTCGGCCGAAAAGCGCACGTGGGTGACCGCGGCCGGGCCGGGCGTGAGCCAAACCTCTTGCAGCGTATCGCTGCGATAGAGATAGATGCCGGTTTCCCCGGCGATGGCCAGCAGCGCGCCGTCGGGCGAGAAAGCCATGTCTCGGATTGCGCCTCTGCCCAGCCGTGCTGCTGCTCCCTCGGGCACAGCACCGGCATAGGCGTCACGGGTCTCCGCGGCAGCGGAGACGCCTGCACAAGCCGCCGTCAAGAGAATGCCAAGCACGGTCAGCAGGCTCAGGCCGAGCAGCCGCCGGATCTTCGGCGCGGGCGTGGGAAGGTGGGTGGGGATTGCACGTGAAGGTGGGATCATGAGACCCTTCGAGGAGAGAAAGTGGAATACGGTCTGACCCTCTGAGGCCGCCGTTTTGGAGATTCTTACCGGTTATGCCGAAAACACAATGCCACCGGTGGGAACGCCGGGTAATGAAGAACAGCCCACGGAGATTTCGTAGAGAAAGCGAAGGTGAAATCCCCAGACATGTTTCTCTGTGCCGGCGCCAGTCTTGCTGGTAGCCTGGTTCGCGGAAGCCGAATTGTACATGGATTGCGTGTCAGCCGTGCGTTCGGTGGGACGTGCTTGATTTTATATGATTTTTTTATGAGATCCGACTTGGAAAGGCATTGACATCTGTTCGTTCACTGCTATACTGTACCCATAATTACTGTTTCGGGTTCGCCGTCAGTTGTTCCAACTCTAGACAAGGGAGGAGACCCCATGCAGCCAACAACGCACTCACTGGAAGAGCGTCTCGAGCGACGGGGGATCACGCGGCGCGAATTTATGAAGTTCTGTGCGGCCATGGCAACCGCGCTGGCTCTGCCCGCGTCGTATACCTCGCGCATCGCCGAGGCGCTCAACAACGCGCCTCGCCCACCGCTGGTGTGGCTCGAATTTCAGGACTGCGCGGGGAACAGTGAATCGTTCCTCCGCGCCAGCAACCCCACCGTGGCCGAAATCGTTCTGGAAGTGCTCTCGGTCAACTACCACGAGACGATCATGGCGCCTGCCGGCCGCATGGCAGAAAAGTCTCTGTTGGACACCGTGGAGCAGTTTCCGGGCCAATACATTGCCGTGGTGGAGGGGGCCATCCCGCTTGCGGACGGCGGCGTGTATTGCACCGTCGGCGGAAGAACGGCCGTGGACATCGCCCGCGAGGTGTGCAGCAAAGCGCTGGCCACCATCGCCGTGGGTGCCTGTGCCTGGGATGGCGGCTGGCCGGCAGCAGACCCCAACCCCACCGGCGCCGTCGGCGTGCAGCAAGCAGTCCCCGGGCTGAAGAACCTGATCAATATGCCGGGATGCCCCATGAACGTTGCCAATCTGACCGCGGTGGTCGTCCACTTCCTCACCTTCGGCGAGCTGCCCGTCACCGACGAGATGGGCCGACCACTCTTTGCGTACGGCCACATCATCCACAACTATTGCTCCCGCCGCGGCCATTTCGACGCGGGTCGCTATGTGGAAGCATGGGGAGACGAAGGCCATCGCCAGGGTTGGTGCCTGTATAAGATGGGGTGCAAGGGGCCGCAGACCTATTCCAACTGTCCCTCGGTGCAGTGGAACGACGGCACCAACTGGCCTATTGGTGCGGGCCATGGTTGTGTGGGCTGTTTTTCCCCGCGCTTCTGGGATACCATGAGTCCTTTCTACGAGCGTCTACCCAAGGCGAAAGTCGAGGGCTTCGGAATTGAGGCATCCGCCGACAAGATCGGCCTGGGTGTCGTCGGGGGCGTCACGGCCGCCTTCGCCGCGCATGGCGTGGTCAGTGCGGTGCGTGCCCGCAGGCAACCTCTGGCCGAACACGAAGCGACCGGAC
>RFJM01000098.1 GCA_003694905.1 Caldilineae bacterium | reverse complement strand
TGGGGAAGGCTCCACCGCGAGTGCTCCGTAGCCGGCTTTGAGGCGTTGCGGTTTGTGCCGGCCGCCGTGGCCTGTATCGGGCTCGTGGCCCGCGGCTACACAGTTGGGCGAGGTCGAAAAGCTGGCGCCCTATTCTGACGGCCAACGTAGTCGGCCTGCCACCCAAGAGTGTCAACAAGTTCATGAACCATCTCGAGGTGGCGACCGGTAACCCTCGGCCTGCTGTAAGAAATGAAGTGGACACCGCTCGAATCTAAAAATCGTAGCGCGGTGGGATGGAAACATGAGGTTGCAAAGCGTAGCAAACCTCCGGCAGTGCGAACCGCAAGTCAAGACGAGTTCGAAAATTTCCCCTTGCGGCCCACAACTTTTCGGTCATTTTTTCGTCTCTGTTCTTAGATTGCGGGTCATTTTTTGGCCATGTCAGATTTGCCCTTATTCCAAATTTCGTTAGAATTTCGCCCGAGGTACCCACTATGGCTTATCCAACAACGATGAATTCTACACTGAGCAGGCGCGAGCGCAACAAGCTGGAAAAGCGGCAGAGACTGCTTGCTGCCTCTTTACTTCTCTTCCGGGAAAAGGGGTATGCCGAGACCAAAGTCGCGGACATCACCAAGGCAGCCGGCGTGGCCAAGGGCACTTTCTTCAATTACTTCCCCACCAAGGAAGAGGTATTGCTGGCCTTGGGCGAACAGATGCTGGGAAAACTGCATCAGGTCGAGGCCAAAGAACTGTTCGGGCAGGGGCTTGTACAGGACAAGGTGAAGGCATTGTTTCATTCCCTGGCATCGGGGCTGGATGAAGACCGAGAACTACTGCGCGAGATGGTCTATCGCGGGTTGCGCCTGCCCGATTTGATCAGCAAGGAGCGCACCAGGCTGGACTTCCGCGCCATGCTGGCGCTGTTGTTGCAACAGGGGCAGAGGCAAGGGGAGGTGCGCAAGGATATCGATGTAGACTTTGTGGCGGATGCTCTCTTCACCCTCTACTTCCAGCAAATCGTCAGTTGGTGCAGTTCCGATTTCTCCTTCTCGCTACAAGATCGGCTGGACGAGGTCGTGGATCTGATCTTCGACAGCGTGGCGGTCCGTTGAGTTGGGTTGCTAAGGAGTCTGATACGTCAGGGCTACCTTGACCACCTGCTCGGGATGCCTGTCGATGAGCTCGTAAGCGGTGGCGGCTTCTTCGAAGGGGATGCGATGGGTGAGCATTCCCTCGGTCTGTAGCCGTCCCGCAGCGAGCAGCGCCACCACGGTCTCGTGGATGCGCGTGCGATCCCAGAGGGGATGGTCGCGATGCGGGCATCCCCAAGCGGCCATGCTGGAGACCATGGTGATGCGATTGTGGTGCCATTCCTCTCCCAGCCGCAAATTGGAGGCCCCGCCCTGATAGAAGCCAGCCGCCACCACGCTGCCACCCATGCGCACACTGCGGATCGCCTCATGCAGCGCCGCATCGTGGCCGCTGACCTCGATGGCCACATCTGCACCTCGATGCGGAGAGGCTCGCTTGATCTCATAGCCCACGTCGTGGGCGCTCGGGTCCAGAACGCGATCGGCGCCAAAGCGGATGGCAAGTTCCCGGCGCAAGGGATAGAGATCGACGGCGTCGATCCAGGCGGCGCCGTTGAGCCGCGCCAGTTGTACAACGAAGAGGCCGATGACGCCCAGACCAAAGACCGCTACCCGGTCCCCCACTTTGATGCGGGCATCGTGGACGGCCTGAAGGGCTACTCCGGCGAGGGCCAGAAAGATGGCGTCTTCGGGCCGGAGGGCGGACGGCAGAGGCACCACATGGGTATGAAAGGGCACGTCGTCCGGGTCGAAGGTCTGGGTCTGGCGATGGGGAAGCAGCAGGTGGACCAGATCACCCGGCCGAAAAGTGGTCACAGCCTCCCCCACCTCACTGACACGCCCCACCCACTCGTAGCCGAGGGCCGTGGGGGTGGGCGCTTCCTGCCGCGGGAGGAAGAGGCGAAGGTCGGGGTCGAAGGTCTTGTCGGCAAAGGGCGCGGTGCCGCGATAGAGATTGAGTTCCGTGCCGTGGCTGATGCCGCTGAGAAGGGCCTGGGCACGCACCTGGTGCGGTTGTAAAGGCGCCTCATGGTAGGGCACCAGCTCTACGCGACGCGGCGCGATAAGCTGCAATTGCAAAGGCATATCCCGATTCTCGTGAAGAGGCCGGTTCAACCCCGGCCACACTGAGACATCAGAAAAGGACTCGAAATCCTGACGTTTCCTCCGTGTCTTCTGTGGCCTCCGCGGTGCTGACCTGCCTGCAGAGAAGTCGTGGCTTCACCGGCAGGATTCAGCCGGCTAGGTCAGGGGCAGAGCTACGGGCTGGCCCAGTTCGGCCGAGCGATACGCGGCCACTGCCACCTCCATGGCCTTGAAGCCATCGTATCCCGTGACGCGGGGCTGCCTGCGCTCCTCGATGGCCGAGACGAACTCAGCAACCATGGCGCCGTCGGGGTCGGAGAGCCAGGGCAGCCAGGCAGGATGTTCGGGACCATGACCGTATTGCACCAGATTCTGTCTGAAGGCGTCCACGGTGACCACGCCCTTCTGGCCGATGATATCCAGAGCCAGGCCTCCCCAGGTGGGATAGTTCTTCGGCCGCGACCAACTACAATCAATGCTGGCGAACGTTCCGTTTTCGAAGGTCAATAGCAGCAGTCCGCCCGTTTCTACTTCTACCTCCTGCCGGTGCATGATCTGGTTTGTCTGGGCATAGACCTCTATCACCTCACAGCCGAGATACCAGCGCAGTACGTCGGCCAGATGTACGGTATGGTCGAATACCGAGCCGCCACCGGCCAGCTCTCTGTCCACAAACCAGTCCCGATAGCGCTTGGGCATCTGGCCCTGATTGACGCTGTTCACGGCCAGGACTTTGCCCAGGCCGCCGCTATCCAACAGGGCCTTCACCTCCAGGATGGGCGCGGAAAAGCGCATGGGAAAAGCGGTCATCAGCAATGTGCCGGCCTCTTCGCAGGCGGCGAGCATGGCCTGTCCGTCTTCCAGGGTCGTGGCCAAAGGTTTTTCGCACATCACATGCACGCCGGCCTGCGCGGCCAGCTCGACCAACGGCCTGTGCCGCACGTTTTCCGAGCAGACGATGACGCCATCGGGTTGCTGGTCTAGCAACGCCTGATAGGTCTCGAAAAAGGAAACATCGTAAACGGAGGCGAAGTGCTCTCCGCGGGCGCGGTCGTCGTCGGCAATGCCGATGAATTCCACGTCGCGCAAGTTCTTTAGCTGATGCGCATAGGATTCTGCATGAAGATGGGCAAAGCTCAGGATACCGAGTTTCATAGCCTGCTACTCCTCGATGTCAACTGCCCGGCCCTGCTCCGCCGACTCGATGGCCGCCAGGGCGACGCGGAGCGCGGCGAGACCATCCTCGGCGGTCACCGGCAGGGGGGCATCATGGTGGATGTGTTGGTAGAAGGCCTTGATCTGAGTCGCGTAGGGGCTTTCGAGCAAGGGACTGGCCGGGACGGGAACTTCGCCCGCGTCCTCGCCGGCCTGCGTGTGCCAGAAGACCTGGATGGGTGCCGTGGCGGCAGAGTCATGGACCAACAGCCCCTCTGAGCCCGCGATCTCGAAT
>RFJM01000008.1 GCA_003694905.1 Caldilineae bacterium | reverse complement strand
CCGGCGGCTGGCGCAGCCTGTAGAGGTCGAGTTTACTCGGCGCAATGCACGATCTGCCAACAACCAGCGCGAGCCACCGACCGGATTGTTGCAGTGTCCAGCATTGCTCGCTGCATTGCATGCCGCGCCACTTTTTGGTAAGATGCTGGCCATTCCCGGCACGGCCCGCGCGCCGGAAGCCATGGTTATCCATCGTCGCACACCAACACAACCGCATCCCAACATCTCCGAGAGGTCCTCGCGTGACGACATTGCCCGAAACTCGGCCCAACCAGGATGAGATCGTTGTAGCCATGCGTGGGATCACCATGCGCTTTCCGGGTGTGTTGGCCAATGACAACGTGGACTTCGAGGCCAGACGAGGGGAGATTCACGCCCTTTTGGGCGAGAACGGGGCGGGCAAATCTACCCTGATGAACGTCCTGACCGGCCTGTACACACCCAGCGCGGGGGAGATCGAGGTCAACGGCCGTGTGGTGAACTTCCGTTCCCCGAAAGACTCGATCGACGCCGGCATCGGCATGGTGCATCAGCACTTTCGCCTGGTACAGCCGCAAACCGTGGCCGAGAACGTGATCCTGGGCCTGCCCAGGCCGCGCTTCCGGCTGGACATGCGCAAGACGGAACGGGAAATCCGCGAGATCTCCGAGCGCTACGGGCTGAAGGTCGATCCCCGCGCCTATATCTGGCAACTGAGCGTGGGCGAGCAGCAGAGGGTCGAGATCATCAAGGCCCTGTACCGGGGAGCCCAGATCTTGATCCTGGATGAACCGACGGCCGTGTTGACGCCGCAAGAGACCGAAGAACTGTTTACCACCCTGCGAGAGATGGTGGCCAGAGGACACACCATCATCTTCATCTCGCACAAGCTGGACGAGGTGATGGCCATCGCGGATCGTATCACCGTCTTACGCGCGGGCAAGGTGGTGGCAACCGTCCGCCGTGAGGACACGAACAAGGCCGAGCTGGCCGAGATGATGGTAGGGCGCCCGGTGCTCTTCCGTCTGGAACGCCAGCAGGTCGAGCCGGGGGAGGTGGTGCTTGAGGTCCAGGGCCTCTGTGCCGAGAACGACAAGGGCCTGCCCGCGCTACGAGACGTCAGCTTTCACGTGCGGGCCCACGAGATCGTAGGCATTGCCGGGGTATCGGGCAACGGCCAGAGCGAACTGGCCGAGGTGCTCAGCGGTATTCGGCCACCGACGGCCGGCAGCATTCGCCTGCTAGATCGCGAGATTACCTCCTTTTCGGCGCGGGATATTATCGACGCCGGGGTAGCCCACGTGCCGGAAGACCGGCACGAAGAGGGTACCATTGGCAACATGAACCTGATCGAGAACCTGGTGTTGAAACGCTATCGCCATCCGCCGCTGGCACGCGGACCCATGATCGACTGGCGCTATGCGCGTGATCATGCCGCGCGGCTGGTCGACCGCTTCAACGTGCTCTCGGCCGGGCTGGACTCCAGGGCCCGTCTCTTATCAGGAGGCAACCTACAGAAACTGATCCTGGCCCGAGAGTTGAGCGCAGATCCTACCCTCATCGTCGCCATGCATCCCACCCAGGGGCTGGACGTAGGCGCCACCGAGACCGTGCGCAAGATCCTTCTGGAGCAGCGCACCCGCGGGGCTGCCATCCTCCTCATATCCGAGGACCTGGACGAAGTGATGCAGCTTTCGGATCGAATCCTGGTGCTGTACGAAGGCGAGATTATGGGCGAGGTGCCGGCTGAGAGCGCCGACCGCGGCACCATTGGTCTGATGATGGCCGGCGAACGAGTCTCGACCCTGTCATCTGCTGCCCAGGCAGCCGTCACTCCCTCACAAGAATAACCGCCGTGCAGAATCCAACCTCCAATCCCGGCAGCGTGGCTGCTTCCCCTTTTCGCATCCGACTGGAGAGACGCCTCATCACCCCCCGCTGGGTGCCCTGGGTGACGCCGGTGGTCTCCATCATCCTGGCGCTGGTGGTGGGGGCCGTCATCATTGCCCTCCAGGGGGTGAATCCGCTGGAGGCCTACCGCGCCATGTTCACGGGTGCCTTCGGTTCCGGTTTCGGCCTCTCCGAGACCTTTGTGAAGATGACGCCGCTGCTGCTGGCCGGGCTGGGGGTCTCCATCGCTTTTCGCATGCAGATGTGGAACATCGGCGCGGAGGGACAGTTGTGGATTGGTGCCTGGGCCGCGGCCGGGGTTGGGCTTTTCCTGCATCCCGCCTGGAATCTTCCCGCCTGGCTTACCATTTTGCTCATGGCCGTGGCAGCCATGCTGGCAGGAGGGCTGTGGGGCGCGGTTCCCGGCGCGCTCAAGGCCTTCCTCAACGTCAACGAGATCATTACCTCGCTGTTGCTGACCTTCGTGGCCATCTCCTGGGTCGAGTACTTCGTCGACATCCTCTGGCGGGACCCCGGTGGCCTGGGCTTTCCCAACACCGCGCCGCTCGAGCGGTCCATCTGGCTGCCCAAGATCCCCATGCTCTTCCTGCCGCAGGGTCACCGGGTCCATCTGGGGCTGGTGTTCGGGCTGATAGCCGCGGTGGTCCTCTGGTTCATCCTCACCCGCACGCGCTGGGGCTATGAGATCCGGGCCATCGGTGAGAACAAGGTGGCGGCGGCCCACGCCGGGATGCCTGTGGCCCGCAACATCTTCCTTGTCATGGTCCTTTCGGGCGCTCTGGCCGGTCTCGCGGGCATGGCCGAGATGGCCGGGGTCGCGCATCGACTGCAGCGGGGACTCTCGCCCGGCTACGGCTTTACCGCCATCATCATCGCCTGGCTGGCCAAACTGAACCCCTTTGCCATCGTCCTGGTGAGCTTTCTCTTCGGCGGCCTGCTCGTGGGTGGCGACCAGATCCAGATCACCATGGGGCTGCCGGCCGCCATCTCCGAGATCATTCAAGGTCTGATCTTGTTTTTCGTCCTGGCGGGCGATACCCTCAGCCAGTTTCGCATTCGTTTCCGCTAACGGTTTGCCATGGAATTCGCTTTCTTCATTACCACCTTCACTGCTGCCATACGTTCCGGCACACCGTTGCTTTTCGCCGCGGTGGGCGAGATCTATGCCGAACGCGCCGGGGTGCTCAACCTCGGCGTCGAAGGCATGATGTTGGTGGGCGCGGTCATTGCCTTCATCACGGGTGTGGCCACCGACAATGTCTGGTTGGCGTTGCTGGCCGGGCTGGTGGCCGGCGGTCTGCTCAGCCTGATCCATGCTTTTCTCACCGTGACTTTACATGCAGACCAGGTGGTGAGCGGGCTGGCCCTGACGATCTTCGGGGGAGGACTTTCCGCTTTCCTGGGGCGCAACTACGTGGGCGTGCGCGGGCCCCAGTTTCCCGACCTGCCCCTGCCTATCCTCAGCGATATCCCGGTGCTGGGGCCTATCCTCTTTCATCATGACATCCTTGTCTACATAACCTACCTGCTGGTGCCCTTTACCGCCTACTACATCCACCGCACCCGACCCGGCCTGAGCCTGCGCGCGGTAGGAGAGGACCCGGCCACCGCCGATGTTATGGGCGTTAACGTTGCTCGAACCCGGTACATCTATGTTTTCATCGGTGGCGCCCTGGCGGGTGTGGCCGGTGCCAACCTCACCCTCGCCCTCACGCCCGGCTGGATCGAAGGCATCACGGCCGGCCAGGGGTGGATCGCCGTGGCGTTGGTCATCTTTGCCTTTTGGGAGCCCTGGCGGGCTATGTTGGGGGCCTATCTCATTGCGTGGGTGCAGTCCTTGCAGTTTAGCTTGCAAACCATCGGTATTACCGTGCCCAGCTATTTCCTCGACATGACGCCCTATCTGTTCACCATCCTGGTGCTGGTCATCGCCACGCAGGAACGGGTGAGGCGGCATCTCGGCGCGCCGGCAGCCCTGGGGGTGCCCTATGTCCGCGGGGAGCGCTAAGCAGGGCATGGGGGCACCGGCCGGACATCGGGAAGCAAGCGAAGACCTGCTCGCGCGCCTTCGCGCCTTCGCGCGGGATTTGCCCAAGGTCGAGCTGCACGTGCACCTGGAAGGTGCCATCCAGCCCCACACCGTTCTCGAACTGGCGCGGCGGCACGAGCTGCCTTTGCCGGCCCAGGACGAAGCCGGCCTGCGCGCCTGGTTCCGTTTCCGCGACTTTCCCCATTTCATTACCGTCTACCTCACTATCCAGAACCTGCTGCGCACGGCCGAGGACTTCGAGCTCATCACCTATGACTTCGGCCGGGAAATGCAGCGCCAGCATGTCCGCTACGCCGAGGTTACTTTCACGCCCTATACCCACCTCTGGCAGAACAAGGGCGTTACGCCCGACGATATGATCGCGGGGCTGGATGCGGGCCGGCGCCGCGCCCGACAGGACTTCGGGGTGGAGATTGCCTGGGTGCTCGACATTCCCCGCAACCTGAGTTTTGAGGGAGAGAACTACCACGGCAAGGCCAGCGATCCTACGGTGGAGATGGCCCTGGCCTGGCGCGATCGCGGGGTTGTTGCCCTGGGACTGGGTGGCAATGAGGTCGGTGCGCCGCCTGAGCCATTTGCCCATGCCTTTCGCGCGGCCCGAGCCGGCGGCCTGCATAGCGTTCCCCACGCGGGCGAGACGGTCGGCCCAGAAAGCGTATGGGGGGCCCTGCGCGCGCTCGGCGCCGAGCGCCTGGGGCACGGCGTACGTTCGGTCGAAGACCCTGCCCTCCTCCAATATCTGATAGAGCACCAGATCCCCCTGGAGGTGAATCCTACCTCCAACCTCTG
>RFJM01000097.1 GCA_003694905.1 Caldilineae bacterium | reverse complement strand
GGGCGGCAGATCAAGCCCAACCTGCCGCCCGAACCGGTACGGTCCTGACCCTTGCCCCATCCTTGCATCGCCCGCGCACCGGTGCTATCATCTGCGCGCAAAGGATGTCCTCGACAATGAAGTTCTGCATCAGGAAACCCCATGATCTCCAGCCAGGATCTTACTCGCAGGGATGTGACACGCCTTCTCGAGGAAGCAAGAGAAGAGGCGATCAAGGTTCTGCGGGATTGTGCCACGCCGCAAGGGTTTCGGGCTTCTGCCGAAGCTGCCGGTTATCCCCAGATATGGGCACGGGACAGTATGATCGTCTATCTCGGCGCGGTGGCCTCGGGCGACCCTGACCTCATGGCCACCGGCCGGGTATCTCTGGAGACAATGAGTCGGTTCCAGTCTCCCAGGGGGATGATCCAGCTCAACGTCAATCCCGAAACCGGGTACGTCAGCACCGAAAACGCAGGGGCCATCGATTCCAACCTATGGTATCTGCTCGGCCAGTACCTCCACTTCCGCACAACCGGCGACAGAGACTTCTTGCTCGGGCAATGGCCTCACATCGAAAAGGCCATGACCTGGCTACAGTATCAGGACATGAACGAATGCGGCCTGCTGGAAGTGCCGGAAGCCGGAGACTGGATGGACCTGCTGGCCGTGCGCTACAACGTCCTCTACGACAACGTGCTCTACTACGCTGCCACGCTGGCCTATGAGGAGATGGGGGCTGCCTTGCCCAAGGGAATGGCCTGGACTCGCCCTTATGTCGATGCCTACGGCATCCACGAGCGCATCAACCTGCTGATGTGGATCGACCGCTGCTGGGTCGCCAACCACTTCGCCGAGCACCTCGAGAAGCTGAAAGCCATCCGTCTGGAATGGTTCATGCTTTACCACAACGTGGGTACCATCTCCAGTCGGCCCTTTTACCTTCCGTGGGTGGCCTTCCGCGAATACGGTGACTGGTGTGACAGCCTGGGTAACCTCCTGGCCATCCTCACGGGCATTGCCGACCGCCACCGGGCCGCGCACATCTTGCGTTACATGCACCAGGTGGGGATGGCCGAGCCCTATCCTACCAAGGCCATCCACCCTCCCATCTATCCCAACGAGAGCAACTGGCGCGAGTACTACCGCAGTCGCAACCTCAATCTCCCGCATCAGTATCACAACGGCGGTATCTGGCCCATGATCGGCGGCTTCCATGTCGCTGCGCTGGTGCACCACGGCTGGAAGGAAGAAGCCCGGCGCCTCTGCATCTCGCTGGCCGAAGCCAATCGCCAGGGGATCAATCGGCCGTGGGAGTTCACCGAGTGGTTACACGGCGAAAGCGGTCACCCCATGGGCTACGCCCGGCAGGCCTGGTCTGCGGCTATGTATCTGTATGCCGACCATGCCCTACGCACCGGGCGACTTCCCTTGTTCGAAGATCTGCTGGCCGCCAAGCCGGCACAAGCCGTGGCCGGCGAGGTCAACGAAGTCTACGATCATCCCGGTGGCGGGCCCGTGTGAGCGAGCCCTGCCAGACAGCCGTCATTCCCGGCTTGGGTGCAAGGCGTTCCTTGCCCTCGGCCTGCCCACTTTGCACACGAGGTGGGGCAAGAAACGGATTCACCGGGTCGATTCGCCTTCCGCGTAAGCATCCGAATTTCCGCGCTCGATTTGTGGTGTATAATAGGATCACCGCGGTAGGATTCTCGTCCTTACCCGTCTCATGTTCTCCCCCATCTTTGTGACCATACCCCCACTTCCCCACCCCATCAACTCAGGAGGAGTCATTATGACACCGAAACGTCTTTTACCCCTGTTCGTCCTGTTCGCGTCCCTGGCGCTACTGGTGAGCGCCTGCGCACCGCCTCCACCGCCTTCCGCGCCCGCGGCCGAAGCTCCTGCGGCAGAGGCACCCGCAGCCGAAGCCCCGGCCGAGGCAGAACAGGTAACCCTGCTCTGGGCCTTCTGGGGCAGCCCTGAAGAAGCCAAAACCCACCAGATGGTAGCCGATGCTTTCATGGCCGAGCATCCCAATATCAAGATCGAGACCATGGTCGAGCCCTGGGGTGACTACTTCACCAAGATCCAGGCACTGTGGGCCGGCGGTGATCCTTCGGTCATTCCCGATGTGCTCTTCCTCTGGCCCACGCCTCGCTATGCAGCCGAGGGTGTACTGGAAAACCTGCAGCCCTGGATCGAAAAGACGGGCTATGACCTGAGCGACTATTGGCCCGCGTTGCTGGAATCGGCCATGTACAACGGCGACGTCTACGGCCTGCCGCGCGATATCGGCCTGGAAGTACTTTACTACAACAAGGATATCTTCGACGAGGTGGGCCTGGAATATCCCAACGACTCCTGGACGTGGGATGACCTGGTCGCTGCCGCCGAGAAGCTGTCCATCCCCGGCGAACGCTACGCCCTGGCCATGGAAGGTGGCAAGTATCAGCTTTGGGTTGGTCAGAACTACGGCAGCATCCTCGACGACATGCGCAACCCTTCCAAATGCACACTCACCGAGCCCGCGGCCATGGAAGGCGTGAAGTTCTTCGCCGACCTGATGGACAAGGGCTACGCCATGCGCGACGCCGACCTGAGCCAGGCCGGGGGTGACACGGCCGTCTTCCTCAGCGGCCAGGCTGCCATGATCATCCAGAACAGCAGCCGCGTCTCCGCCTTCAATGCTGCCGGCATGAACTACGATGTCGAAGTCGTGCCCATTCCCAAGGGCGGCCAGCGCTCGGCCAGCGCCGGTGGTGCCGCCTGGGTGATGAGCGCGGCCAGCGACAACAAGGAAGAGGCCTGGACCTTCCTCAGCTGGCTGCAGAGCACCGATGGCGGCCAGCGCCTGTACACGGAGTCGGGTGAGATCTTCCCTGCCCTGCAGTCCACTGCCCGTTCCGATGCCTTCCTACATCAGGACAAGCCGCCCGCCAACCGCATGGCCTTCCTCATCGAGGGCGAAAACGCCAAGGTGGGGCGCTTCGGTTACTTCCCCGAATGGGGCGAACTGGACGGCTCCATCATCTCCCCCGCCATGCAGCGCATTTGGGCGGGCGAAGCCTCGCCCGAAGAGGTTCTGCCTGCCCTCTGCGAGCAAGTGGATGCCTTCCTGGCAGAACACGGCTACCCTAAATAATCGCACTCTCGTCATGGCATGAGGGTGGTGGGAGACAGAGCGTCGCTCCCGCCACCCTCACATTTCCCGCGCCGTCGCTCGAACTACCGCGCCTGTGACTTTGCCGTCTGAACACCACCGTAGCTGGCGTCGTTGGCGGCCCGACCAGCAATGGGAGGGCTATCTCTTCATCCTGCCCAGCTTTCTGGGCTTTCTGGTCTTCGTCATCGCCGCCGTGCTCTTTTCTCTGGGCATCAGCTTTTCGCATTGGGGCCTGACTGGTTTCAAAGAATGGGCGGGGCTTCAAAACTACCAGGCTTTGTTGCGAGACCCGGTCTTCTGGCGGGCACTCGGCAATACCCTCTTCTACCTGATCACCATCGTGCCCTCGCAACTTGTGCTGGGCCTGGCAATGGCCCTGGCCCTGAATCAGGCATTGCGTGGCATCGGATTCTACAGACTCATCTACTTCATGCCGGTCGTGACCACCATTGTGGCAGGGGCCATCGTCTTCCGGCTCCTGTTCAGCGCGCAAGGGCCGGTCAACAGCTTTATCGAAGGGGCTGCCGCACTCCTGGGCTTTGGCGTTGAGATGCCCAACTGGCTGGGCAGCACTCGTTATGCCAAATGGGCGGTCGTCTTCCTGACTTTGTGGAAGAACACCGGCTTCACCATGGTCATCTACCTGGCCGCCCTCCAGGGGGTGCCGCGAGAACTGTACGACGCCGCCCATACCGATGGGGCCAACGCCTGGCAACGCTTCCGCAACGTGACCCTGCCCATGATCAGCCCCACGACCTTCTTCCTCTTCGTCTTTCAGGCCATCGGCGCCTTCCAGCTCTTTACCGAGCCCTTCGTCATGACCCGCGGCGGTCCCGCCAATTCCTCCCTCAGCGTGGTGCAATACATCTATTTCGCCGCGTTTCGGGACATCCGCATGGACAAGGCTTCGGCCATGGCCTGGTTCCTCTTCGTGTTCATCTTCATCTTCACCCTGATCCAGAACCGCATGCAACAGCACTGGGTCTACTACGAGACGAGTGAGTAAAGTGACGGTGCACGTATCGACGCCTACCGGACAGGCTCCAACGGGCCTGGGACGCTGGGGACGACTGGCACTCCACGCCGTCCTCCTCACCGGCACGTTGCTAATGATCACCCCCTTTCTGGTCATGCTGGTGGTCTCCCTCATCCCCCAGGAGGCTTTTCTGGCCCGCGATTTTTCTCCCGCCAACTTTTCCCTGAACAATTTCGCGGAAACCTTTAGGCAGGTTCCGTTTGGTCGCTACTATTTTAACAGCACCGTCGTCTCTGTCTCCGTCACCATCGGTCAGATCCTGGTCTCCTCCCTGGCCGCCTTTGCCTTTGCCCGCCTGCGTTTCCGCGGCCGTGACGCGCTCTTCCTCCTCTACCTGGCCACCCTGATGATTCCCTTCCCCGTCACCCTCATCCCCAACTTCCTCATCATCCGTGGCCTGGGCTGGTACGATAGCTACCCCGCGCTGATCGTTCCCGGCTTCTTCAGCGTGTTCAGCACCTTTCTTTTGCGCCAATACTATCGCGGGCTGCCCATGGAACTGGATGAGGCCGCGCGCATGGACGGAGCCTCCAGCCTGCGCATCTGGTGGCAGATCGTATTGCCTCTCAGTGGACCGGTGCTGGCCGCGCTGGCCATTTTCGTTTTCCAGGGCGTGTGGAATGATTTCCTATGGCCGCTGGTGGTCACCACCTCGGTGGAGATGCGCACAATACCGGTTGGGCTCAACAGCTTTGTCGGCCAGTATAGCACGGCCTGGGGGTTGCTCATGGCCGGCTCTGTCATCGCGCTGCTTCCCGTCCTGGTCATCTACATCCTGGCCCAGCGCTGGTTCGTGGAAGGCATCACCCTCTCCGGGATGGGTGGGCGCTAGGGGGCAGGAAGATGCCTGGGCTTGTCTCCCGTGGTCTGGCGGGTCTGCTCTTCTTGCTGATGCTCTCGGCCTGCGTGCAGCCCACTCCCGTGTCGCACCGGACGTCAGCCCCCGGCCCTCAACCCGAGCCCGCCGCCACTCCTGTCCCTACCGCGACACCGGCGCGCCTCGTTCCGGTTCGCGGCGATGCCGTCCCCCTCGCCGCGGGCACGTGCAGCGGTCGTTTCCTACCGCATACCCTCGAACACACGACCACGGTACCCGGCGGCGACACAGTGCGCATGTTTGAGGCCAACGGTAGCGGCGTGGCCCTGGGCGATCTCGATGGCGACGGCGATATCGACATCGTGCTGGCCAACCACGCCGGCCCCAATTCTATTCTCTGGAACGAAGGGCACCTGCGTTTTCGCCGGGAGCCGTTGGGCGAAGGGGACGCCAGAGCCGCGGCCATTGTCGATCTCGACGGCGACGGCCTGCTGGATATCCTGTTTACGCGGCGGGTCAGTGCGCCCAACCTCTGGCACAACGAGGGTGGCGGCCGTTTTGCGCGCCGGGTCTTGCCCGGCGTGACCGCGCCCCTCTACGCCATGGACATCGCCGATCTGGATGGGGATGGCGACCTGGACCTGGCAGGCGCGACCTATGATGCTGCCCTGCTGACCGAGTTCGGGCAGGAATTCCTGCAAAGCGGCAAGGGTGGCGTCTATGTCTACGAAAATCGCGGCGGAAGCTTCGTGGGGCAACGACTGGCCGTTTCGGCGCAGGCCCTGGCCCTGCTGTTGCTCGACATCAACGACGACGGCCGGCCAGACATCCTGGTGGGCAACGATTTCGCTGTGCCCGACTATGCCTGGGTGCAGACGCGCGAGGGCTGGCAACCCGCATCCTTCGAGGTCATGAGCTATAGCACCATGAGCATGGATGCCGGCGACATCGACAACAACGGACGGCCTGAGATCTTCACCACCGACATGATGCCTTACGACCGCAGCGCCGAGACCGAGGCCGCCTGGCAACCGGTGATCGACGACATGATGGCAGATCCTCACCCGGAAGAGGACCCCCAGGTCATGGCCAACGTCCTGCTTATGGACACGGGGGTCATCGGATATCAGGATGTGGCAGGGCCGCGCGGGGTCGATGCCAGCGGCTGGAGTTGGTCGGCCAAGTTCGGCGATCTTGACCAGGACGGTTATCTCGACCTTTATGTGGTCAACGGCTTCATCGAGCAAACGGTCTTTGCCCACCTGCCCCGGCACGAGCTGGTGGAAGAGAATCAGGTGTTTCGCAATCTGGGCGATGGCTACTTTCGGCCCGAGCCGGCATGGGGGCTGGGGTCAAAGCTGAGCGGCCGGGGCATGAGCATGGCCGATCTCGACAACGATGGCGACCTGGACATCGTCGTCAACAATCTGCGCGGGCCTGCGCAGTTGTTCGAGAATCAGCTCTGCGGTGGGGACAGCCTAGAGGTGGACCTGCGCTGGCCCGCGAGCCGCAACACCCGCGCCATTGGCACCCGCGTCATCCTCCATACCAGCCGGGGCGACCTGCATCGACGGGTGCAGGCCGTCAGCGGCTATCTCTCCGGCAATCCGCAGCGGATCCACCTGGGCTTTCCTGCCGGT
>RFJM01000096.1 GCA_003694905.1 Caldilineae bacterium | reverse complement strand
TGTGACTCCGGCGCCGCGGGCAGGGGTGGGTGCACCCTTCTTCCATAGCCACCTTGGCCGGCAGGGCCGTGCCCACCCGGGTGGCGAGGCACGATACAGGACCTGGCCGCGCCGGCTGGGGACCGCGACGCCCCCAAAGTCGGCTACGGAGCACTCGCGGCAGTGCCTTCCATGCCAGAGGATGGCCCCGCCAACCCGGTGAGCCGCCCGTGGATGCGCCACGAACCGGGTTTTGCCCCGAGCCGTAGACGCGGCGCCGCCGTGTCTACATAGGAGGTCTGGAGGAGCATGGTGTAGTCCCAGGGGGCGGCGGTGGGCGTTACTTCGCCTCAGACAAGCGCACCGAGCCGGCGCTGGCGAGAGGATACACACCCTTGTAGGCAAAACCAGTTTGCAAAAGCGGGCGAGATGCGCTAACGTACTGGTAGCCCTGGAATCAGTGTCGGTGTACGATCCCACGCAGGAAGGAACCGGCAACAGGGCGGCAACCTGTCGCTGATCGATTCTCCTCACAATGCCACTTTTTCCCACACCTCTGTCTCGGAGTGTTCTATGGATCCTGTAGCCTTTCGTCTGGGCCCATTCGCGGTGCACTGGTACGGCATCATTCTCATCACCGGTGCGCTGCTGGGAGCCTATCTCTCGTCACGCATTGCGCAACGTCGCGGCCACAATCCCGACCATATCTGGAATATGTTGATCGTGGTGCTCGTGCTGGGCATCATCGGGGCGCGACTATATCACGTATTCTCTCGACCTGCCACCGGTGTCGGATGGGACTACTACCGCGAGCATCCTATTGAGATCATCCGCATCTGGCGCGACGGACAGTTCGTGGGCTTCAGTGGTCTGGGTATCTACGGCGGCTTCATTGGTGGGCTTATCGGTGTCTATCTCTACACCCATTTTGCCGGGCTCCGCTTCCTGGAATGGGTGGACATTACGGCACCGGCTTTGTTGCTGGCCCAGGCGATAGGACGCTGGGGCAACTTTGTCAACCAGGAGTTGTACGGTCCTCCCACAACCCTGCCTTGGGGTATTCACATCGACTGCGCACATCGCTACGGTGATTTCCTGTGTCCCCCGCAAGGAACGGTAGGCCCCAACGCGCTCTTCCACCCCACCTTCCTGTATGAGTCTCTCTGGAATCTGATCGGCGTGGCCATTCTGATCCTGGTGATCAGAAAGTGGGATCACCGTCTGCGTACCGGCGACCTGCTTTTCTCGTACCTCATCTACTATCCCCTGGGGCGCTTCTGGATCGAGCTGTTCTTCCGGCCCGATGCCTGGGTGCTGGGATCGCTGCCCACGGCGTCTATCATCTCCATCATCTCCGTGATCATCGGCATACTGGGCTTGCTCTATAATCACGTGCTGCGGAGCAAGCCCTCGGGAGGGGCGTCGGATAGGAAGGTGGCCTGAACTTCCCCGGGCAGGCGTCCATGTAACCCGTCCCTTGTTTTCGGCGTCAAATACCAGGTGCCATTCCGGCATCTGGTATTTTCATGCTCAGGAGATTTGACATGTTCCGACGCCTGTTCCCCCTTCTCTTGCTGCTGATCCTGACTGCTTCGCTGGCCGCCTGCGGCGGGAGCAACGCCTCGGCGCCCGCCGCGACCGAAGTCGATCTCGGTGCGCTGCCGGTGGACGTGCAACCGGCCGATGTTGCTGCGCTGCTGGACAACCCCAATGTGGTCATCGTCGATGTTCGCGAACCCTGGGAATATGACCAGGGTCACATTCCCGGCGCTACCTTGATTCCGTTGGGGAGCATTCCCCAACGGATGAGCGAGATCCCCAGAGACAAAACGGTAGTGGCCGTTTGCCGGTCGGGCAACCGCAGCGCCCAGGCGACGGGCTATCTACGCGAGCACGGCTACGACAATGTGCACAACATGCTCGGGGGCATGCTCGCCTGGGAGCAGGAAGGGTACCGGGTCGAACGATAGGCGACAGGTATAAGTACCCTTTGTTCCCGCGGGCTACCGGTCAGACTGGCCTCTGGCCTCGTCCAGGAGCCGCCGGAAGAGCTCGCGCCGTTTCTCCAGGTGCAGCTTGGCGGTAGAGTCCTGGCCTTCGAAATGGCTGAAGAGCAGGGCCTCTGCCTGCTGATTGGCCAGGAGGTCTCGCCGTTCACGGAAGATCGCACGAGCTGCCTCATCGTCGGGGGCCTGCACAAAGGCGATGAGCGCCTGCGTCATCGGCTGCGAGGCGACCTTTTCGGCCTGCTCGGCTCGCAGCCGGCGCAATGCCTTCAGGCGTTGAGCCAGCGCGTCGGCATTGCCTTCGTCTCCGATTTCCAGGGCTTTGGCGATGGCGTTTTCGATGGCCCTGATCATCTCTTCTTCCAGGAGAAAAGGCATACGCTCGACCAGAGCGCGCAATCCCGCCTGGTCGGTCGTTTGAGCAAACTCGTGCAGGGCCAGGCCAATGACCCAGCGTTCGTAGTCGGCACGCAGTTCATCGTCGGCCTGCAGGGCTGCTTCCAGACTGGCCTTGTCCTGGACTCCTGCTTCCAGGAGCCGTTTTTTCAGATCTTCGGGGAGGCTAAGGGACATAGTAATGGTCGGTGGTCCGTTTAGACGGCATGAGCCGGAGGTAGGTGGTAGCGAGAGGTCCGGGAGGACGATCCGCCATCGGATGGTCTCTCCCTGCGGCATCGCCGCTCACTCGGGGCAAAGGATATCCGTAAACTCAGGAGCGAGCGGGGGATGCAAGAAGAGGGCGATCGGGTTCCTGCCAGGTCGGGCGCGGAAACGCGCAGCAGGAAGTGCGCCTGGCCGTCGCTACTCATAATATGCCGGCGAGACGAGAGAGGCAACCGTCAGCGGGTCGGCATAGCGCCTGCCGCTCACAGGATCGTAGAAGCCTGCAACCAGTGTGTAGTCACCCGGTGGGAGTTCCTCGGGCAGGGTGAGCACGAAGTGGTCGACAACGACATCACCCGCTCGCCACAAGGGCGAAGGGACATAGTCACCCCCTGGCCGATGATCGTTGGCCTGTTTCACCTTCTCGCCCTGGGCGTTGTAGATCTGGAGAAAGCTGTGCCAGATACGTGGTGGGGATTGCGTGACACGCCAGTACAGGGTGACGGTGATCTGTCCACCGGGGCTGGTATCCCCGCGCCACTCGATGCCTAGCCAGCGCAGATGGTCACCATAGGGCTGCTCGAAGCTGGGGTTGGGTGCGGGCTGAGGCCCCAACACGCGAACCGTGCCTTCGGCGTCGGGCTCCAACAGATAGAGGGTTTCCAGTCCGGGCATGGGTTTGATGGTGTACACGGGCCTGCCCGTGGCCAGGGCGGTGGCCAGGGTGGTATTGAGATCGGCCCAGGCAGGGTCGGGGCTGATGAGGGGAAATAGTCCCGTCATTTGCGGAGCCAACCCTTCAATCTGCTGCATGTAATAGAATGGGGTCATCTCGTCACGATCGTTGCTGACGAGAATGGCGTTCTCGGGGAGGCCTGCCCGGGTCAGCAGGGCCTGCCAGCGTTCACGCGTAGCAATGGCGAGACGAGGGGCTGCCAGGATATCCGTCTGCATGATCTGGAAATAGGGGACTGCCAGAATGCCGGCCGCGGCGAGAAGATACAGCAAACGCAGCCGGACCCCTACCATGCGCGTGAGCAGCTCGACACCGTAAGCCATCCCTGCCCCCAGCCACACCGTGGCGATCAGATAGGGCGGAATATAAAAGGTATAGATATCGCCGATACCGTAAAAGAGATTGAATACGACCAGAACCAGGAAGCCGATCCCCGTCAATGCCAGCATCTCCAACCGGCCTTCCAGGATGAGTGCCGTGATACCGAGGAGGATGAGCAGAATCCCCGGCCAACTGAAATGCTGCACGAACAGTGCCAATGACGCGGGTATCTGTCTCAGCGCTTCGCCAGGGGTGTGCAACGCAGGCGCGAAGCCGGTACCCAGCATGAAACGAAGATTGCCGAGAACGCTGTCGTCGAAGAGAGAAAGCGCACGGGTTGTTGTGAGTCGAAGGGTGAGCCAGGGGCTCGCCGGGGCGCGTAGCGGAATATAGAGGTACAGGAGAAGCGGAAGGAGGAGAAAGGGCAGTGTGCGCAGGAGCTTGCCCGGCGTCAGGCTCTCAGGCTGGGTCCACGCGAGGTAGAGCAGGACGGCCGGAAGCATGAGCACAATGGTCAAGTGGTGAGTCAGCCCCAGGCCCAAGACCAATGCCGGCAACCAGGCCATTCCCCCACTCCCTCCCTCTCCGTGGACAACGCTTGCCAACAGGAGTGCAGCCACCAAGGCCGCGTGGAGGGTATATACCTCGGCGATCACGGCCTGGGAGCGGAAGGTTGGGTTCATGGCAAAGAGGAGTGTTGTCAACGTCGCCAGCCAGACGGTGGCGCCCCGCCAACGCGGACGTTCACCTATCCCCTGTAGCACTTTGTAACACAACAGGTAGAATAGGGAGACTGCTACCCCACCCCATAAGGCGCTGAAATAGTTGGCGCCCTGGGCCGGGTTCGCGGAAAAGAATCGCTCCCAATACCAGCCGAGGATGTGGTAGAGTGGATACCCGGTTGGGTGCGACACCCCCGCCAGGGGCAATGTGAACTGAAATTCGCCCGGATCGCCCGGCAGAATGTCGGTGGCAGCCGTGAAACGATAAAAGAAAAAAGCCAGCACGCCCAGAAGGGGAGCAGGCAGTAAGGTGCGTAAGCGCATGAGGGCGGCAAAACTTCTTGAGGGAGTTTGGTCAGTCTTCTCCTCCGGTGCTGCCGGACCTGCACGCCACAAATGGAAAGACAAAGGGGAGATGGATTCGTACAGTTCGTGGCCGGATTCGCGCCCTGCCGGGCGTCTCAACACCCAAGGGGATGACTGCCAGGATGTGGTGATCCATCATACAGGAATCATCTATCATGATCAAATCATTGGGTGATGTGGGGGTACGTTGCAAATTGGGGACGGCCGGGGGCAGCGCCTCCCGGAAAAGCCGCGGCCACACCCAACCGGCCCCCCCACCGCTTCGGCTTGCCGTGTCGTGTGGTCAGGCTCGAAACCCTGGCCTACATGCAGCCCTGCCTGAGAAGCTGAAACCTCGGCCGCCTGTCTGGTCGGCCGGCGCCGCGGATACGGGGGAGCGCCCGCACCCCTGCAGGGGGACCCTTACCAGCCTGGCGCACCGGCTGCCCCTATTTTGAAACGCCCCCTCGGAGGAAGATCTCAAATCATCAAAATTGTGATATACTTGGCATAGTAGGGGTTCGTTCGGGCCGGCCATGGGGCTTACTTCACATGACGAGCCCATCCACCGCCTCTCCTGTGCACAACAGCCATGTTGTTCCTGATCTTTTCGCGACTCTGGCGCCGGCGCATCTGGCAATGGGCCAACGGTGTCAGCATTCGCACCAAGATCCTCGTCCTGGTCCTGGCCATGGGCATTGTCCCCGGTCTGCTGATCACCATGCAAACGCGGCGCATGGTCATCGGCAGTCTGCGCCACCAACTCCAACAACAGGGCATGTCGGTCGCGCGCGAGGTGGGCGCGCGTTGTGCCGATCTCGTCATGTGCAACGATGTCGAGACCCTCAACGCCATCCTGGAAGATGCCTGGCTCTACAACCGGGACCTGCGCTACATCTTGATTCTGGACGCGGAGGGACGCGTCCTGGCCTCCTCGCTGGGCCCGGACTTCGAAGAAGCTTACATTATCAGCTTCGGCGACTACCTCCGCTCCGACACCACCGCCTACCGCCAACGGCTGGTGAATGCGGGCAGTGAAGCCATTCTGGAAACAACGGCGCCCATCCTGGGGGGTGCCGCCGGCGAGATCCGGGTTGGGTTGGGAGAAGCGTCCATGTGGCAGACGGTGAACACGCTCACCCGGCAACTGGTGGTGGTCTTTGTTATGATCACACTGGTGGGAGTGGCTGCGGCCTTTGGCCTGACGTGGTGGCTGACCCGACCGGTTTTGGCCCTGGCCGACGCGGCCGCGGCCGCCGAGCAAGGCGACTACTCCCGGCGGGTGGAAATGACGGCCAACGACGAAATCGGAGCCCTGGCTGCAGCCTTCAATGCACTGATCGAAGAGGTGCAACGACGGATCGCAGAATGTGAGCAGAGAGAAAGGATGCGCCAATTCTACTTACAGCGCATCATTCACGCCCAAGAGGAAGAGCGCCGTCGTGTAGCGCGAGAGCTGCACGATGAAACCGCTCAGGCCCTGGCCTCCCTCGTGGTGGGACTGCGCAATGTGGAGGAGGCACCCAACGAACAAGTCATGCGCGCCCGCCTCGGTGACCTGCGCCATGTGCTCGGCACGACCGTCGAGGATGTGCGCCGTCTCGCGCGAGACCTGCGCCCCATGGCCCTCGACGACCTCGGTTTGGTCACGGCCTTGCTGCTCTACGCCGATGAATACCGCCAGCGCTTCGGCGTGCCGGTGCGCATCGAGGTGGTAGATATGGAGGATGTGCCCCTCTCGCCTCTGCTGGAAACCACGGTCTACCGCATTGTGCAGGAGGCCCTCATCAACGCAGCCCGCCACGCCGCCTGCACCGAGATCTCCGTCCTCCTGCAGGCCCATGACAACATCCTCTCCGTCATCGTAGAGGACAATGGCCGTGGCTTCGATGTAGGGAGGGTGCTGGGCGATGGTTACAACCGCTCGCAATTCGGAATCTACGGCATGAAGGAGCGGGCCGAGTTGGTGGGAGGTGAGCTTCAGATCGAATCTGCGCCCGGAAAGGGCTGTACCGTCTATTTGCGTATCCCTCTGCCCACCCAAAGCTCCGCTGCCGAGGGAAAGGAGGTGGTGCGGACATGAACAGACCTGCTCCCATTCGCTTGCTCCTCGCCGACGACCATGCCGTCATGCGTTCCGGTCTGCGGCTGCTGCTGGACGCACAGCCCGACATGGAAACGGTGGGCGAGGCCGAAAACGGATTCCAGGCCCTGACTCTGGCCAAACAACTCAACCCCGATGTGGTTTTGCTTGATCTCACCATGCCCGGTGTCAGCGGGCTGCGCATCCTGAGCGAACTCCAGCGTCTGCTGCCACAGCCGCGCGTGCTCATCCTCACCATGCATGCCGACGAGGGTTATCTGCGCGAGGCCTTGCGTCTTGGTGCCGACGGCTACGTGGTCAAATCGGCCGCGGACCAGGAACTACTCACGGCCATCCGCGCCGTAATGCGTGGGGAAGTATACGTCCATCCCTCACTAACGAGAACACTTTTGCAGGATATCCTGCCAGCGCCGGAGCCGGGTGCCGATCCCTGGGATCTGCTCAGCCAACGGGAGCAGCAGGTGATCCGCCGTGTGGCTCGGGGCTTCACCAATCGCGAGATTGCCGACGCTCTGCATCTTAGCGTGAAAACGGTGGAAACATATCGCGCCAGAGCTATGGAGAAGCTGGGATTCGGTAGCCGGGCGGAACTGGTAGCCTACGCCGCTCGCAGGGGCTTGCTGGAAGCAGATCAACCCGGCAGTCCATGAGCCGGCTTGGCGTCTGCCCCCCGTTCTCCCTATAATGCCCCTCGCGGCACGCAGCACTTCGGGCGTGCGCGCATTCCTACGCGCGCCGGACAACCGCGCGCCCGTGGGAAAACCCCAGCGATTCCTACTTCACCATCCTTTGAACCCGACTGTTTTTCCGGACATGACCAACACCCTTACACCACTGCGCGTTCGCTCCACCACCTTCGAGTGGGGACGGCGCACCTATATCATGGGCATCCTCAACGTCACCCCCGACAGCTTCTCGGGCGATGGGCTGCTTTCTCGGGCGGACAGCATCGAGGCCGCGCTGGTCCAGGCCCGCCAGATGCTGGATGCCGGTGCCGATTTGCTGGATGTGGGAGGCGAGAGCACGCGGCCGGGCTCGGAACCCATCACCGCGGCCGAGGAAAAACGCCGCGTCCTTCCCGTCTTGAAGGCCCTGCGAGAGATAACCGATGCCCCCATTTCGATCGACACCAGCAAGGCCGAGGTGGCCGTGGCTGCGCTGGAGGCCGGTGCCGACATCGTCAACGATGTATGGGGCCTGCGGCTCGACCCCGAACTGGCATCGGTGGTGGCTGCTGCCGGCGCCCCTGTTGTCCTCATGCACAATCGCTCCAACCCCAAACGCGCCGTCATCGATCCGGCGCTGGGCGGCCGCTACGTGGGCATGGAGTACGAAAACCTCATCGAAGATGTAAAGCGCGAACTGGGGATCAGCCTGGACCTCGCTCACCGTGCAGGCATTCCCGACCATCACATCATTCTGGATCCGGGCATTGGCTTTGGCAAGACCGTGGAGCAAAACCTGGAGTTGTTGAACAGACTGGACGAAATCAAGGCCATGGGGTATCCTCTCTTGCTCGGTGCCAGCCGCAAGTCCTTTATCGGCTACACCCTCGACCTGCCGCCGGACCAACGGGCCGAGGGCACGGCCGCGACCACGGCGGTCGGCATCGTGCGCGGTGCCGATAT
>RFJM01000095.1 GCA_003694905.1 Caldilineae bacterium | reverse complement strand
GTTTCAGGTAGTCCGGCCGTGCTGCGTGGGCCGGCATCCGGGCAGGCTGGAAAGCCTCTCCCACATGCAGTCCTGCCCGAGAAGCTGACCCTTCGGCCGCCTGTGACGTTGGCCGACGCCGCAGATGCGGGGGAGCGCCCCCGCACCCATCCTTGCAGGTGGGCCCCGTACCAGCCCGGCGCACCGGCCGTGCCCGTTTTGAAACGCGCCCGGTCCGCGTGACGATTCAGAGCCACGCTTCCCGGCAGGCCGGGGTGCCGGCGAGCGCTTTACTCGCTCCCCGTTTGGGGCACTGCCAGGGCGTGTTCCTCCTTCCTCGCGCGCAGTCTCCGTTCCCCCCAGACGACCCCTGCCACCACCAACACGGCTCCCAGACGTATGGCCACATCCGCGACATTGAACACCCGCGGCCAAAAACTCACCTGGATGAAATCGAGGACAACACCATCACGCAGGCGATCCACCATGTTGCCGGCGGCACCACCCATCATCATGGCCAGACCGAGACGCAGCAATCGGTGCTGCGGGTCAACGCGGTAGAGCCAGATGGCTAGCCCGCCGATGATGGCCACGGTCAACCAGCCCACCCAGAAGCCAGTCCCCTGCCACAGGCCCAGTCCGATGCCGGTGTTGTGAGCTTCGGTGATGTGGAGCCAGGTACTGAGGGATGTGTTGCCTCGTTCGGCGAGGTAGGTGGCGGCCCAGGCTTTGCTCAGCCGATCGGCGAGGAAAAACAGCAGACCCAGGCCAAGATAGGGTAGTAACCCGCGTAGGGGGCCGGGACGAGGAAGTAGGGGGTTCGGGCTCATAGCAACGGGGGAGGAGACAGCCGGGAAGCTGCCGGCGGTGTGGGGCGATGCTCCCTTTATCGGCCATATTGGCCGGCCGTGCCGTGATCCGGCTTACACGACGCTGCAGGATCCGGCGCGAACGATCGATCCCCGCGGCCCTCAGGAACGCGCGGCCCGGTGTTCCACCTCTGCCTCGAGTTTCTCGAGGTCTTCCAGCAAGCCTTCAGGTGCGTGTTTGCCCAGCAGATGCACGACGGTCTGAATGCGGCGTTTGTTGCGGATCTCTACATCGTATTCTTCGCGCCAGCGCTCGGGGTTGTTGCGCGCCTGCCGGAGGAAGTATTGCCAGTTGTGCAGATAGCTCTTGAGCTCAGACCGCAACTTGGCCCTGGCCTGGTCGGGATAGCGGCGCATTGCTTCCGACCAGGTTTCCTTGACGGCCTCCAGGCGCTTGCGATCGGCGGGACCCAGGGCCTCGGCCGCTTCCAGGTGCTGGATCCGCTCCCACAGGCCGCCAAGTGTCATCTTAGGCCGGCGCACGCCCATGGGCGTCTCGACAACGATCTGCCTGAAGAGCCGGTTGCCCAGCAGATAGTCCACCAGTTCCTCGGCCATTTTCTCGGTCTCGAGCAGGTCCGCGGCCAGGTCGGCGGGAGAATCGCTGGGAGGGAAGGAGGGTTCCGGGGGGAGTAGCAGGTCTCTGAGTCGTTTCATTTTCGCTTGCTCTTGGTTCGGGTCCGGCTCTGGGGATGGACCGGGCGAGTCGAGCGGGCAAAGGTGGGCGACTCGCTACGACTGCGCCCCTGGAAGAAGTTTTCCAAGAGGACGAAAAGCGTCAGCAGCACCAGCAGCAGCACGCTATCGAGCAGGCCGGAGACGCGAAGCAGGAGATAGCCTGCTACGAAAAGGCCGGCCCACAGACCCTCGCGGAGGGCAATGACGCGCAGGGCATCGGGACTGATGGTGGGGGTCAGGCGCTGCTGCACGCGTCCCCAGAGCGGAACCGTCGTGGTGGCCGTGGCCAGGGTGAGGAGGAGCAAAGCCACCCAGGGGAGAGGCGGCTCCGGTGGCCTATAGTATACCAGGGCCGCCAGCGCGGCCCAACTGAGGAGGCCGACGAAGAGTGCTAGGAGATAGGTACGGCGGAGGGACATGGGGGATGCAATGGATGGAAATGCTAGGGGGGAGGAGGCGCCGTGAGAATGCGAGGCAGGAAGGTGGGATGGCTGCCCGCGCAGAAGCGTACATCATCGACGAAGAAGCGCGTGGGCCGCTCGTCGGGCCCGTTGTCGGCGTAGAACCAGAGCTGTACAGGGCCGTTTTGTTTGAGGGCATCCAGCTCGTCTGCGGTCAAGACGTGGAGATAGCGGTCCCAGGGCAGGCCGGAAGCCACGTAGAAGTCGGCGTTGCCGGCGCGCAGCAGCTCGAAGAGGGGCTGGCCGTCGGCGGTGCGCAGCCAGGCGCTCAGGTGATCGCGGCCGGGAAAGGTCGGGTCTGAGCCGAAATCGAAGTCCTCGTTGTCGACACGCAGGGCAAAGGCAAGGGTGGTAGCGTCCGCGGTCGTGGGGATGGTAAAGGTCTGAGAAGCCGCGCCCTGCTGTTGGGGTGCTCCGGCCAGGAAAAGGGCATGGTCGCCGGTGGCGCTGACGGTGGTGGTGATGGCAGCGGTGCCGGTGAGCGTCCAGCTCGTCCCGAGCGGGGTTTCGAAGTCGCCATCGGTGATGAGCGGGATGCAGAAGTCAGGCCAGACGGCCTGGTGTAGCCAATCGGGTGTGAAGGAAGGAAAGGTACCGGTGTAGGGGGGCGTGGCCTCAAGCGCAGCCCTGGCATCGATACGCCCGTAGCCGAAGAGGTCATCGCGGCCGATGGGGCCCAGATCGGTGGCCGTAGTTTCCAGGATGGTGCGTATCTCGGCCGGCGATAGGGTTGGGTTGCGAGACAGGATGAGGGCGGCCAGTCCGGAGACGTGAGGAGTGGCCATGCTGGTGCCGCTCTTGGTGGTATAGCCGCCACCGAAACGGAGGGACCAGATGTTGACACCGGGCGCGACCAGGTCGACGAAATCACCCGTGTTGGTGAACCAGGCGGGCGCATCCTGGGCGGTGACGGCGCCGACGGCGATGGCGGAGGGATGGGCGGCCGGCCAGTGGTAGACATTTTCGCCGTTGTTGCCCGCGGCCGCAATGACGGTGACGCCGTGCCGGACGGCGTATTCGACGGCCATCTCCTCGCCACGGCTATAGGCTGTGCCGCCCAGGCTCAGGTTGATGATGCTGGCGCCGTTATCGGTGGCATAGAGGAGGGCCTTCACGAGATCTGCAAAGGTACCGAAGCCGGGCGGGGCGAAAATGCCCACGGCCATGACCCTGGTCTTGGGTGCGATGCCGGCGATGCCGAGGCCGTTGTTCATGCGGGCAGCGATGATGCCGGCGACGTGGCTGCCGTGCCCCAGCCAGTCGTCCACGTTGGCATCGTTACCGGCGAAGTTCCAGCCGTAGATGTCATCCACGAAGCCGTTCTGGTCGTCGTCCAGACCGTTGGCCGGGATCTCGTCATTATTCTGCCAGAGGGCTCCGGCCAGATCTTCGTGGTCCAGATCGATGCCGCTGTCGATGACGGCGACGACGATCTCGCTGCGGCCCGTGGTAATGTCCCAGGCCTGGGACATATGCATGCGATTGAGATAGCCGCCATTGGGCACGCTATTGTTGGCTGCGTAGTTGACGTAGTAGGGGTCGTCGGGATCGAAATCGGGGAAGAGGAGATAATTTGGCTCGGCAAACGCTACCGCGGGATCGGCATTGAGCCGGGCCAGGGCGGTAGCGAGATCGCCGTCGATCCGGTAGCGGATGATGCCAAGGGCGGGGATGGTCTCCAGCGTGCGGGCATCCTGCAGCGCGGCCGGCCGCGAGGCAGCGGACAGACCCGGCCGCAAACGTACCAGGAGCTCGCCCTCGACGTGCGGCTGGCCGAGCAGAGCCTGCCAGCGGCCTATGTCCAGGGATGAGTCGGCCTGGAGTTGCCGGGGTTGCCCGTAGCCCGGAGCCGGGACGAGGGCCAGCAGCAGAATTAGAGCCACGACAGCGCGAAGACGCATGGGGATATTGGTCGCTGAGATGAGGAAGGTTATAATGGGGCTGTCGGCCCGGCCGTTTCCAGCCGGGTCAGTTCTCGCCGGAGTGAGTCACGTGCGCGTGATAGCAGGCATTGCCAAAGGCCGTCGTCTGGAATCGGTCCCCGGAACAGGGACACGCCCCATTACGGATCGAGCAAAGGAAGCGTTGTTCAACATCTTGGGGGACGAGATCGTAAACGCACGGGTACTGGATCTGTTCGGGGGGACGGGAGCGGTGGGGATCGAGGCGTTGAGTCGGGGGGCGAGAGAGGTGGTATTTGTAGAGCGGGCCAGGTCGGCGCTACGGGTATTGGGCCATAATTTGCAAAGGACGGGGCTGGCTGAGGGGGCTCGGGTTGTGCGGGGGGATGCCTTTCGCTATCTCCAGCAGCCGCAGGAAGAGCCGTTCGATCTGATCTACGTGGCGCCGCCGCAGTATCAGAGGCTATGGCTGCGGGCTTTGCGTCTGATCGATGCCCGGCCCGAGTTGCTGGCGCCGGGCGGGCTGGTGGTGGTGCAGATCCACCCGAAGGAGTTCGACGAGGTAGGTCTGGCGTCGCTGCAGCGGGTGGATACGCGGCAGTACGGCAGTGTGCGCCTGGATTTCTACGAACGCGAGCGGGAGCCAGCCTGAAACATGCGGCCGACCGCGCTCAGTATAGATCGGCGAAGTTGACTTCGACCGCGCTGTCGGCCGCGGTGGTGACGGTCATGGTATTGGGGGTGATGGATTCTGCATTGTCCGGATCGAGTTCGACGACCTGGTATGTGCCCGGAGGGAGGTCGGCGAAGAGGTAACGGCCGTCGTCGCCGGTGACAAAGCTGTCGATCTGCTTGCCTTCGGGATCGCGCAGCAGGATGACGATGGAGGCCAAGGGCTCTTCTCCTTCGTCGGGTGTGCCGTTGGCGTTGAGGTCTTTCCAGACAAGGCCGAAGATATGGCTGCGGCCGCCGGTCGGCATGAGGATGGGCGCCGCGGGCGGGAAGAGCCGC
>RFJM01000094.1 GCA_003694905.1 Caldilineae bacterium | reverse complement strand
TTGCACACCATGGCGGTGTGCTCCTCGCCGTAGGTCTGGTAGACGTACTCGATGACCTGGTCGCGGTGGGCGGTGGAGATGTCCAGGTCGATGTCGGGCGTGGTGTTGGACTCGGGAGAGAGGAAGCGCTCGAAGAGCAGGTCGTGCTGCAGGGGATCGACGGCGGTGATGCCCAGGACGTAGGCCACCAGGGAGTTGGCGGCTGAGCCGCGCCCCTGGCAAGGGATGTCGTGCTCGCGGCAGAAGCGGCAGATGTCCCACACCACCAGGAAGAAGGTGGTCAGGCCGGCGCGCTGGATCACGTCCAGCTCGTGGGCCAGTTGCCGGCTCACAGCCGGCGTGATGGGGCGGTAGCGCCGGCGCGCCCCCGCCTGGCAGAGCCGATACAGGTAACTGAAGGGGGTTTCACCGGCGGGCACCGGAAAGTCGGGCAATCGATAGGCGGAGAGATCGAGGCTGACACTTCGACTGGGCTCAGTGCAGGCCTGGCAGCGTTCAGCAATGCGCTGGGTGTTCGCGATGGCCTCGGGGAGATCGGCGAAGAGCCCTTCCATCTGAGCCGGCGCTTTCAGGTAGCGCTCGGCGTTGGGCCACAGGAGGGATGCGCCCGTGCTTCGACTATGCTCAGCACAGGTGTCCAGCGTTGTACGGTGGCGGATACAGGTCAGCACATCGTGGAGGGGCTGGCCGGCCGGCGTGGCATAGTGCACGTTGTTGGTGGCCACCACGCCGACACCCAGGTGGTCGGCCAGGCGACTCAGGCGCCGGGTGAGCCGGCCATCGTCGGGCAGCAGGTGGCGCTGCAGCTCGACGAAGAAGTTCCTGGGGCCGAATGTGTCACGAAGTTGCCTGGCGACCTCTTCGGCTGTGCGGTAGTCTTTGGCCAAAACGGCGCGGGCTATGGGACCCTGCCGGCAGCCGGAGAGGCAGATCAGCCCGCCGGCGTGAGCCTGCAACACCTCCAGAGTCTCTGTGCAGAGGGGCAGAGGAGCAGAGGTGCGGAGGTGAATTCTCCCCAGCCCCCGTGCTCCTCTGCCCCTCCGCTCCTCCGCCCCAGTTCCTTCGCTCCGCTCAGGACTGTGGCTCCCTTGCTCCCGTGCCCCCGTGCACAACCGGTCGGCCAGTTGTGCGCGGCTGATGAGCCGGCACAGGTTGGAGTAGCCGGCCTGGGTCTCGGCCAGGAGGGTCAGGTGGGCGCCATCCTTCAGCGTGACCTCGGCGCCGATGACCGGGTGGAGGCCGGCGTCGCGGGCGGCGCGCCAGAAGGCCACGGCACCGTACAGCCCGTCGTGGTCGGTGATCGCCAGGGCCGGCATGCCCAGGGCGGCAGCGCGGTGGACCAGCTCCGCGGGCGAACTGGCCCCATCCAGGAGCGAGTAGTAACTGTGACAGTGGAGTTCGACGTAGCGGCTCATCAAGAAACAGCTCCGTTTGCATTCAGGTTGGGAAGCACACATGGGCGGCGTGATGCGTGCTGCATGCTGAAAGGGCCGGACAGGGGCTCTTGAAAGATCTTGTCACCGATTCGCCGCCAGTGATCAATCATGGTATAATCAGCCTGGAATCGACCGATGGTAGCCAAAGCGAGGAACAGGATGGTCATCAAATCTGAGCAGCCCCCAGGCCGCGTTGGATATCTTAACGATCTCACTTTCATTCGGGCTTATGTGGAGGCACAAAGCCGGCGTGAACAATGGCAGGCCGGCATCGATCAGGTCATGCGTGACATTCTAGGGCTGGCAACGGATCAACCGTTAGACCCGGCAACAGTCCCATCTGCGGCCGAGATCCGGACCGAGATGAGTCAGACTCTCCCTCAGGACGAGAAGCTGTCTGACATGATTGTCGCCATGCGAGAAGAGGCCGGATGAATTTCTTCTTCATCGATGCCAGCGCCCTTGTCAAGCGGTACCATAACGAGCCTGGTTCCGACGTTGTGAATCATCTGCTGGACGAGTTGCTTGCCAGTGCTCCTGAACGTGTGGCTGTCTCACCCTTGATCCTGACCGAAACGATCTCCGTCCTGAATCGCGTGCATAACGAAGGGCGTATTTCAGCCCGCCTCTTTGAACAGGCAACCGCCCGGATACTTCTGGAAGCCCGCGATATGGATGTCCAGGTAGTGGACAATCGGGCCATTTTGCAATCGATTCCGCTCATTATCCGGCACAACATCAACTCTGCTGACGCCATACATCTGCATCAGCTTTTGAACCTGCACCATCTGTTGCATCCCCTGGGGCACACATTGGTTCTGGTAGCCGCCGACCGGCGATTGCTTCGTGCGGCAGAGGATGAGGGGCTGTTGACCCTCGATCCGGAATCTGCAACATTGGCTGATGCGGCAGACCTGCTCCAGGAACCGGAATCCGACGAAGCAGGCGCGGACTAGACAAGGCCGGATTCGCCACCGAGCCTACGGAGAACGTAGAGTTTTCACATTACTCTGCAATCCGCAATCCGCGATCCGCGACCTGCGATCCGCGATCCGCTAATCGTAGACCCCCTGCAGAAACCACACCTGGCGCACCAGGTCGTGGTACACGATCCCCCACATGCCCCGCTCCGTGACCACCAGGAAGTAGTCCCGCGCCGGCCCACCCCGCCAGCGCTCATCCACCCGCCAGCGGGTCTCGATGTGCTGCACCCGATGGCGCTGTCCGTTGAGGTGGAGCACCGCCGGCTGTTCACCGTTCACCTCGACCCGGATGGGTGTCGGTTCCCGCCACAGCTTACTCATAAGCCCACCGGTTCAGCACGAAACGGCGCTCCAGCACCAGCGCGCCGGCATCCACCACCTGCGGTTGGCGGAAGCCGTCGCGGCCGTAGCGGCGGGCCAGGTTGGCCACCAACAGGCCGACCAGGAGCGGCAGATCCGCCAGTTGGTGGCC
>RFJM01000093.1 GCA_003694905.1 Caldilineae bacterium | reverse complement strand
GCCGCCGGTCCGCCGGCTGGCATTCGACGGGGCCACGCGCGCGGATTTTCTGATGCCCCTGCTGGAGGTAGCTCAACCCGACCGGGTCATGCCCGCGGCCGGGCTCATCGCGCCCCTGCGCGCCCGTAAGTCGGCCGACGAAATCGAAGCACTGCAACGAGCCGCGGCCCAGGCCGACCGGGCCATGCAGGCTGCCGTGGACGCCTGCGAGCCCGGTATCACCGAGGCCGAGGTCGCCTGGATCACCGAAGCGGCCTTCCGCAAGGATGGCGCGCAGAAGGTGGAGTTCACGCTTATCGCCTCGGGCCCCAACGGTGCCTTCCCGCATCATCACAGCGGCTCGCGCAAGCTGCAGAAGGGGGATGCCGTCATCATCGATATCGGCGCCTCGCTGGACGGCTATGTCTCCGACATCACGCGGCAGGTCTTTCTCGGCGAGCCGCCCGCGGAGTATCTGCGCGTCTACGATGCCGTATTGGCAGCCAACCAGGCAGGCCGCGCCGCGGTGCGGCCGGGCGTGGCCGCACAGGAGGTCGACCGCGCTGCCCGCGGGGTGTTGACCGACGCCGGCTACGGCGAGTATTTTGTGCACCGCACCGGACATGGCCTGGGCATGGAAGTGCACGAACCCCCCTGGATCATGGAGGGAAACGAAGAAACGCTGGATATCGGGATGGTGTTCAGCGTAGAGCCCGGCGTTTATCTGCCCGGCCGTTTCGGTGTTCGCATCGAGGACATCGTTGTGGTGACCGAAACGGGCGTGCGTAATCTCACGGGCTTCCAGCACGAACTCGTGATCAAAGCTTGAAAGGAGCGAGCCATGGTCAAACTGACGGTGCTCTACAACCTCCCCCCCGGTGCCGACCACGAGGAGTTCATCCGCTGGCGCACGACCGAACATCAAGAAGAGAATATGTCGATACCGGGGGTGATTAAGAGCGACTTCTACATCGTGAAGGAGGCCTGGCAGCAGGAGGGTCTCCCCTACCGCTACATGACCGAGGCCTATTTCCCGGATATGGAGACCTTCCGCAAGGCTTTCTTCGACCCTGACTATCAGGCGAATCTCGCCGAGTCGCTCAAGCTCATAGCCGATCCGCTATTCCTGATCTCGGAAGAGGTTCTGACCGAGGTCAAGGAGCAGTAGGCACGCCGGCGCCCCTCTTCCCATTCGACCGGGGAAGGGGGGCGTCATTCGCGGCGGCATCGCGTGGAGTAGTGCGGACAGGGAAGCAAGGAGGCGCGGCCGTCCCTTGGCCGCGCGCCCGAGGTGTACAAGAACACGGCACAGCGTTGTGCCTTACCGATGTCGGCATGACTCGTAGGACCGGAGATCGGGACAATAAGTCCCGGCAGGTCGGGACGCCCGCCTCATGACAGCGGGAATGGGGGAATGTATGATGGAAGGCAAGCGCAAGAGAATTGCCAATACCCTTCTGCAACACTCAAGTCCAACCAGGAGAGCAATGCTGTCGTTGCCGCCGGTGACGAGTGGTGGGTGAGCAGAAGGCGAGCAGCGGGTGCGCCACCGCTCGGTGAGCAGTTCAGCTTTCGGATTGCGAATCGGGAAGCTCGGCAATCTCAAATCCAAATTCCAAACTCCGAAAGTTCAAGTCCGAAATGTCCCTGCAACAATTCAACCAGGAGTAATCCAATGGACTTCACCACACTTCTGCGCTTCATCCACATCTTTTCTGCCATCTTCTGGATGGGAACGACGCTCTTCATGTTGTTCTTTCTGGAACCGGTGATTCAGCGGGCCGGACAGGCCGGCGGCCAGGTCATGCAGTTGCTCGCCGGCACCACACGCTTCCCGCAGGTCATCGCCCTTTCCGGGATCCTCACCGTCCTGGCGGGATTGCTCATGTACTGGCGGCTATACGGCTTCGACCCCGGGATCATGTTCGGGGCCAGACTGCCCCTGACCCTGGGCGCGCTGGCGGGCTTTCTGGCGGTCATCACGGGCTTTGCCTTCCAGAACCGCGCGGTTAAACAACTGGTCGCGCTGGGGGCCGAGCTTGCAGCCCAGAACGGCCCGCCCTCGCCCGCACAGATGGGGCAAATGCAGGCCCACCAGGCCCGCATCGCTCTGGGCACACGTATCGCCGGCGTACTGATGATCATCGCCGTCATCGGCATGGTGATGTGATTTGTGTTGCAAACCCTTGCGAAGGTTTCAGAGAAGCCTTGAAAAAGGGGCAAGTCCCCTGCTGGCAGCGGCGATCTGGGAGGCTGAGTAGCCTTCAAACCTTCGCAAGGGTGAAGAGGCCAACTTGTTTTGGTCAGACTCATGTGATTTCAGGACGACTCTACCAATTCTCTTACCTTTTTCTGCGCACATCCCACAAGGAGATGCACCATGTTGAACAAGACCCGTTTCCCGCTCCTGCTCCTCGCCGGAGTACTGCTGGCCCTGATCCTGGCTGCTTGCAGCGTACCTCCGCCCCCGGCTGCTCCGGCTGCCATTGGCGATCGCGTCGTGGCTACCTACGGCGCATTCGACAACCTGCCCACCGGGGAAAGCGAAGCGCTGGCCCAGGGCTGGATCGATGTCGACCCCGGCCAGTGTGTACCCCAGATGGGACGGCACTTCATCAAGATGGCCGGGGAACAGCCCAGCCCGCTCGTGCTGCTGTTCAACCCCGCGGGCCGGCTCATCGGCGTCGAGCTGGAAAGCCTGAGCGAGCAGCCCGCGCCACCCTGGGAGCATCTGGAACAGGGTCACCCGGGCATGGAGTTCGAGCACTGGACGGTTCACTTCTGGTTCAGCGACCCCGCGGCGGCCTGTGAAGCGTAGACGGCTTGCGGGGACTTAAATGCGGGCCATCACCCAACCGTCACCTTGGAGACGATAAGACGATGGACTGCTGCGAGACCCTATCGTCTTATCGTCCCATCGTCTGGCCTCCCATAGCATGGCCAAAACGATTGATGTCATATGGAGTAAAGGAATGAGCGATAAACGCGTGTTGATCTTCGGCGCCACAGGCAACGTCGGCGGCGCGACCGCCCGCGAAATGTTGAAACGCGGTTGGCATGTGCGAGCCGTGACGCGCAACCCGCAGAGCGAAAAGGCGCGCGAGCTGGCCGCCTTGGGAGCAGAAGTCGTACAGGGCGACATGGATGACCCCGTTTCGCTTGAGCGCGTCTTCGATGGCTTCCGTCGCGTGCTCAGCGTTCAGAACTGGCAGATAAGCGGACCCGAAGGGGAAGTGCGGCAGGGCAAACATGTGGCCGATGCCGCCCGCTCGGCCGGGGTGGAACATCTGGTGTTCGCCTCGGCGGGCGTGGGGGATGACCATTCGGGCGTTCCCCACTTCGACAACAAAATCGTCATCGAAAAGTACATGCAAGCATTGGGGATTCCGTTCACGGCTGTTCGCCCCGTGCCTTTCATGGAACTGATGACCGAAAAAGAATTCTTCCCGCCCGTGGGCATCTGGGGCATAGCACCCAAAATCCTGGGCTGGGACGCGCCCTTTCCCTGGGTCGCTGTTCGGGATATCGGCATCACCAACGCCAACATCTTCGAAAACCCGGAGGATTGGATTGGCCGCGAGCTGATCTTGTGCGGCGACGCGAAGACGTTGGGCGAATGCCGAGAGATTTTCAGGGCTGTCAGCGGGAAGAAGCCGTTCCGGATTCCTCTCCCGCAGTGGCTCTTTCGCAAAATGGCGGGGGACGAGCTCATCATCATGTTTGAGTGGATGAAGCATTGGATCGCCGACGTGGGGCCACAGGGACTTCAGCACATCCGAGAAAATTCGCTGGCCGTATGTCCCGACATGCTGGATGTCGAGAGTTGGCTGAAAATGAAGCAAAACCGCGGAAGCGCCTCACCTCAAGCTCGAGTCGCGCCAAGGAAAGTTTCCACATGAAACCTCACGCTCAACTTACAAATCCAGGACGCGATAGCCCTCCTGCCTACTCTCCAGGTCATTTCGTTCGCTCAGGCGCCATCGCAGGCGTGGTAAGCGTCCTGGCCTTCACCCTCGCCCATCAGCTTTTCATCAACAACATCTGGCTCTCGTTCCCCATCATGGCGGCCGCGGGTGCGGCCTGCGGCGCCGGCCTGGGGTGGAGTTATGGGCTCATGTTCGAGCGGCCCACGCTGAGTAGCTGGCTGGCCTACAACCTGTTTTACGACGCCGCGTTTCTGCTGCTGGCCGCGGCCTCGGTGATGATCTTCGAACCGGTGATCAGCATGGCGGCCCTGCTGGCGGGCGGCCCTCCTCCGCCCGAGCTCACGGCCCGGGGATTCCCGCTGGTCATGGTCTTCATCGTCTTGACGAGCCTCACGGCCGCGTGGCTGTTCAGGGCCCGTGGCCGCGTGCAACTGGCTGCCCTCCTGCTCGCGTCCACGCTGCTGATGCTGCTGCTGGGCATGAACGTCGCCATCATCGGGCTGGTCGGCATCCCCGGCCAGGGTTGGTGGATGGTGGCGGAGTTCTTCGGCTACATCCTGCTCCTGGATGCGGTCTTCCTGGCGGTGTTCGCCCTGCTTGAGAGAAAGGGCCTGGCGGCCGAAGGGGTGGTGTCCCCATGAAAGGCGTCTTTCTCAACGCGCATGACGCGGGCGTCACGCGCGCGGAGCGCGGTCCCGGTGGGACATGGAACGTAACCCAACATGACCTCGGTGATCGAGTCTCCTGCCTGGCCGTTGACCCATTCCATCCCGGCCGGGTATACGCGGGAACCCACAACGGCGCGCTCTGCTCCGACGACCGCGGCCTCACCTGGCGACCCGCGGGCATGGAAGGCCACATCGTCAAGTCCCTGGCCGTCAGCCCCCACCTGCCGGGCGTGATCTATGCGGGCACGAAGCCGCCCGCGGTGTTCAAGAGCGAGGATGGCGGTCGAAGCTGGAGGGAGTTGGAGGGATTTCGGCGCATCCGCGGCCGGCGCTTCTGGCGTTCTCCGGCCGAGCCGCCTGACTGGCGGGCCTATGTCATGGGCCTGGCGATCTCGCCCGCCGACCCCGATGTGTTGGTGGCCGGGATCGAATTCGGCGCGGTGGTGCGCAGCGAAGACGGCGGCCGAACGTGGTCGAACCACCGCAAGGGCGCGATCCGCGATTGTCATACCCTCATCTTCCATTCCAGCAACGGCAACTGGGTATACGAGGCCGGCGGAGGGGGCGCGGCCGTGTCGCGAGACGGTGGCCTCACCTGGGAGCGACCGCGCGAGGGCCTGGACCGGCGCTACGGCTGGGCCTGCGCGGCCGACCCCGCCCGACCCGAGGTGTGGTACATCTCGGCCGGGCCGCTAGGCTGGAAGGGCGTCCCCCAGGCGCATGTGGACGGCGCGGCCAACAGCTACATTTTCCGCAAGGCCGGCGGCGCGGCCTGGGAGAAGCTGAGCGGCGGACTACCCCAGCCCATGCATCATCTGGCGTACACCTTGCTTACCGACTCCCAGGCGCCCGGGCATGTCTACGCCGGGCTGAGCAACGGCCAGGTCTGGCACTCCAGCGACTACGGCGACACCTGGCGCTGTTTGCCTTTCAACCTTGGCCGTGTCGGTCGGATGGTCTTGCTGCGCGAGTAGCGTCCGAAATACGAGGCCCAAGGTCGCGGGCTGTACGAGACTTTATCAAGTTGGTCGGTAGAACCAGAACGACCCTTTCCTTGCGACTTTACACCATGGCGACCGTACGTTCTTGCCCAACACGAAGCTGCGCAGGCACTTTGTGGGACATGCTTTCCAGCATGTCCTGGCAGACTGGAAAGTCTGCCCTACGTTTTTGCCCAAGGCGAAGCTGCGCAGGCACTTTGTGGGACATGCTTTCCAGCATGTC
>RFJM01000092.1 GCA_003694905.1 Caldilineae bacterium | reverse complement strand
TCTTGACCTCTCCTAACCCCTCCCACACCCTCCCCTTCCCTCTCCGCAGCGGAGAGGGAAGGGGAGGGCCGGGGTGGGGATGGGTGAGGTAGGCTGGCGGCAGGCACATCGGACAATGGCCAGCCATTCAGGTCTCGCACAAGATTGCTGATGCTCCGCCGTTTGATCACGATGCGCGGCGTCGGCCAACGAGACAGGCGGCCGAGGTTCCAGCCTCTCAGGCCGGGCTGACCGTTTGAACGTTTGGACGTGAGCACGTTGTAACGTTTTGTAGGGTGGCCGCGAACCTCAACCTCACCCCATCATCCATGCTGTCTCTCGTGCCAATCGTTTGGGACGCACCCATGTGGCCCGAACCGATCACAAGATGCTCGCGGTTCTTGCGGGGCGAATCCGAGATGCAGCCGGCGCACGAGTCCTCACCCGCACCCTTCGTGGATTAGCCAACCAAGGCCGTCTTTGCTACAATGCCGCGAGCAACAACTCCTTGCATGCAACCCATCGCCATACCACCCTCACGATCAGCGTCGCTCGCCACTCGTGAGGGTTTTCTTTGCCCTCATCTGTCTACTCCCCGCCACCCATCCCCTCCCGAGCTATCTGCCTGACCGGCCCATGATGAATGCACAAACAAACTTCTCGCTTCCCGAAGCCCTGACCTTTGACGATGTGCTGTTGTTGCCGGGCTATGCCGAAGTCCTGCCGGCCGACGTGGACATCAGCACCAGCCTTCATCCCCGCCTGAAGCTGAACATCCCGGTGCTCTCCGCGGCCATGGACACGGTCACCGAAGCGAGGCTGGCCATTGCCCTGGCGCGGCAGGGTGGCCTGGGCGTGATCCACCGCAATCTGGATATTGAAGCCCAGGCCCGCGAAGTGGACAAAGTCAAGCGCTCGCAGTCGGGCATGATCGTGGAGCCGGTGACGCTCCCCCCCACCGCCACGCTGGCCGATGCCGAAGCCATCATGGCCCATTACCACATCTCGGGCGTGCCGATCGTGGACGACGGCGGCCGGCTGGTGGGCATCCTCACCAACCGCGACATCCGTTTCGCCACCCACCACGACCAGCCTGTCAGCGAGTTCATGACCAGCGAGGGCCTGATCACGGCGCCGCTGGGCACCACGCTGGCCGAAGCCCAGGAGATCCTGCACAAGTACCGCATCGAGAAGCTTCCTCTGGTGGATGAGCATGGACATCTGAAAGGGCTGATCACTTACAAAGACATCCTCAAACGGAGTGACTACCCCAACGCCGCCCAGGATGAACAGGGGCGCCTGCTGGTGGCGGCTGCCATTGGCGTGGGGGACGAAGCGCTGCGCCGGGCCGAGGCTCTGGTGGCCGAGGAGGTGGATGCTGTGGCCATCGACACGGCCCACGGCCATACCAAGGGCGTGATCGACACGATTCGGCGACTACGGCAGACCTGGCCGGATCTGGTGATCCTGGCCGGGAATGTCGTCACGGCCGAGGGGGTGTCGGCGCTGTTCGAGGCCGGCGCGGACGCGGTCAAAGTCGGCGTAGGCGCGGGCTCTATTTGCACCACGCGCGTCGTGGCCGGCGCGGGCATGCCCCAGATCTCGGCCATCATGACCTGCGCCCAGGCAGCCGGCGAGTACGGCAAGCCTATCATCGCAGACGGCGGCATCAAATACTCGGGTGACATCGTCAAGGCCCTGGCCGCGGGCGCCCACGCGGTCATGCTGGGCAGCCTGCTGGCAGGGCTGGACGAGGCGCCCGGAGAGATGGTGATCTACGAGGGCCGGCGTTTCAAAGAGTATCGGGGCATGGGCTCGCTGGGCGCCATGAAAGGCCGGGCCGCGGACCGCTATCAGACCTCGCAGGCCCCTGCCGGGGACGAAGCTGTCGGTGGGGGCGGAAAGCTCGTGCCCGAGGGCATCGAAGGCCAGGTCCCTTACAAGGGGTATCTCAAGGACTACATCTTCCAGCTCATGGGCGGCCTGCGCAGTGGCATGGGCTATGTGGGCGCGGCCGATCTGGTCGAACTGCGCCGCAAAGCCCGCTTCGTGCGCATCACCCATGCCGGCCTGATCGAGAGCCACCCCCACAGCGTGGTGATTACCAAAGAAGCGCCTAACTACCAGGTGCGGAGGTAGGAATGGTCTACCGCATCCTGCTCATGCCCAAGGCGGGAGCGGACGAAGGCCGCAGCATCGCCTTGCAACGCGCCTTCGCCACCCTGGGGCTCTCTCATCTGCCGCCGGTGGTGGTGGATGACCTGTATTTCCTCGAGGCGGATCTGCCCGCAGGGGACATTGCATCCCTGGCTCGCACCGCCTTGCTGGACCCGGTGGTGCAGACGCTGGCCGTCGAAGAAGCCGGAACCGGAGATGAGGCCGCGACCGGCGTCATCGAGGTAACGTATCTTCCCGGCGTGACCGACAGTGTGGCCGAGAATCTGCTGGCCGTGGCCCACAGCCTGGGCTATCAGGGGGTTCGACAGGCTGCCAGCGGCCGCCGCTTCCGCTTTCAGGGTGAGGTGGCCGAATCCCATCTCCAGGCGATCGCGCGCGGACTGCTGGCCAACAGCACGGTTCAGCAATATGCCGTCAATCGTCCCATCGACCCGCCCTTTCTCGTCCCCCAGGCGGGGAACGGCGGCCGGCCGCGGGTCGCTATCATTCCCATCCGTGAGCTGGACGATCGGCAGTTGCACGCGCTGAGTCGCGAGCGCCGCCTGAGCCTGGACTTGCAGGAGATGCAGGCCATCCAGAACTGGTACCGCCACGAAGGACGGGATCCCACCGACGTGGAACTCGAGACCCTGGCGCAGACCTGGTCCGAGCATTGCGTGCACAAGACATTCCGCGCCCTCATCGACTATCGGGAAGAGCCGGGAGATGTAGCCGGCGATCAAGGTGTGGCGCTGGAGATCGACGGCTTGCTCAAAACCTTTATTCGCGCCGCGACCGAGAAGGTGGACAAAGCCTGGGTGCAATCCGCCTTCGTGGACAATGCCGGCATCATTCGTTTCGACGACAGCTACGATCTGGCCTTCAAGGTCGAGACGCACAACCACCCCTCCGCGCTGGAGCCGTTCGGCGGGGCCAACACGGGTGTGGGCGGCGTCATCCGCGACATCCTGGGTGTGAGCGCACGCCCCATCGCCAATACCGATGTGCTCTGCTTCGGGCCGGAGAACCTGCCCGAGGAAAAGCTTCCGGCCGGGGTGCTGCACCCGCGGCGCATCGCCGAGGGTGTCATCCACGGCATCGAGGACTACGGCAACAAGATGGGCATCCCCACGGTGAACGGCGCGGTCCACTATCATCCGGGTTACACTGCCAATCCCCTGGTCTACTGCGGCTGCCTGGGCATCCTGCCTCGCGGGAGCCATCGCCCTCTGCACAACGCCCGTGCCGGCGACCTCATCGTTGCCATCGGCGGACGTACCGGCCGCGACGGTCTGCGGGGCGCTACCTTTTCCAGCATGGAGATGGATCACACCACGGGCGAGATCGCGAGCACGGCCGTTCAGATCGGCAACCCCATCGTCGAGAAGCAGGTGATGGAGGTCATCCTGCGGGCGCGCGATGCCGGGCTCTACACGGCCATCACCGATTGTGGTGCCGGCGGGTTCAGCTCGGCCATCGGCGAGATGGGCAGGCATGTGGGCGCCCGCGTACGGTTGGACCAGGCCCCGCTCAAGTATCCGGGCCTGCGCCCGTGGGAGATCTGGTTGTCCGAAGCGCAAGAGCGTATGATCCTGGCCATACCCCCGCACCATTGGCCCGCGTTCCGCCAGCTCTGCCGCGACCACGATGTGGAGGCCTGCGTGCTGGGCGAATTCGACGGTTCCCACCGGCTGCGGGTGGACTACGGCGACACCACCGTGGCCGATCTGGACATGACCTTCCTGCACGAAGGCGTACCCCGCCGGCGCCTGGATGCGGTCTGGTCGCCTACCCGCCATCCCGAGCCCGAGCATCTACTCGTATCCCCACCCGACGACCCGTCCGAGCTGGTGCTGCGCGTGCTGGCCCATGCCAATGTCCGCTCGCGAGCGGACATCGTTCATCGTTACGATCACGAGGTGCAGGGCGGTACCGTGGTCAAGCCTCTGGCGGGAGCAGCGCAGCGCGGCCCCAACGATGCCGCCGTTCTCATCCCCCAGCCATGCCAGAGGCAGTCCGGCCGCCCTCAAGCGGCCGCGGCCCTGGCCGTGGGCATCAACCCCCGCTACGGCTTCATCGATCCTTACGCCATGGCCTGGGCCTGCGTCGACGAAGCCTTGCGCAATGTCGTGGCCGTAGGCGCGGATCCCGACCGCGTGGCCCTGCTGGACAATTTCTGCTGGGGCAATCCTGCGCTGCCCGACCGCCTGGGCAGCCTGGTGCGCTGTGCGCGTGGTTGCCACGATGCCGCCCTCGCCTACGAAGCCCCCTTCATCTCGGGCAAGGACAGCCTGAACAACGAGTACCTGGGCGAGGACGGCGCGAAACATGCCATCCCCGGCACCCTTCTCATCTCGGCCGTGGGTATTGTGCCCGATCTCGAGTGTACTGCCAGTGCCGACCTGAAGCAGGCCGGAGACTACCTCTACCTGCTGGGCGAGACGCACGCCGAACTGGGTGGCTCGGTCTACTACGATCTCTGCGGCGAAATCGGCGCCTCGGTGCCCCGCCCTTATCCGCAAGCGCTGCCGCGACTGCGGGCGCTGCACCGGGCCATCCGCGCGGGGTTGGTGCGCGCCTGCCACGACCTGAGCGACGGCGGGCTGGCGGTGGCTGTGGCCGAGATGTGCCTGGCCGGAGAGCTGGGCGCGGAAATCGACCTGGACCTGCTCCCCGCGGGGGAGGAACTTCCCGCGGCCGCGGCGCTCTTTTCCGAGTCGTTGGGACGCTTCCTGATCGAAGTCAGACCGCAGGCGGCCGGGCGGTTCGAGACCTTGCTGAGTTCGCAACCCTGCCGCCGGATAGGCACGGTCCTGGCCGAATCGCATCTGCGCGTGCTGGACGCGGGCCGGCCGCTCTTCTCCCTGCCGTTGTGCGACATGTATCGTGCTTACGAATCAAGCTGACCTGCAGCGAATTTCCCCCCGGCAGCCATGAAACCTCCTGTTGCCATTCTCCACGCCCCCGGTACCAACCGAGACCTGGATATCGCCCTGGCGCTGGAAGTCGCCGGCGCCGCGCCCGAGATCGTACACATCAACCGGCTGCTGGCGTGCGAGCGACGCCTGAGCGATTATGCCATGCTGGTGATCCCGGGCGGCTTTTCCTACGGCGATGACCTGGGCGCGGGCAAGCTGTGGGCCGTGCGGCTGCGGCACGATCTGGGCGCCCAGATCGATGCCTTTGCCCGCAGCGGCAAGCCCATCCTCGGCATCTGCAACGGCTTTCAGGTGCTGGTAAAGACGGGGCTGCTCCCCGATCCTGCCGCGGGTGTGCAAAGCCTCACCCTGACCCGCAACACCTCGGCGCGCTTCGAATGCCGCTGGGTCTACCTGGAACCCAATCGCCAAAATCCTTCACCCTGGCTGCGCGGTCTGGAACGCATCTTCTGTCCTGTGGCTCACGGCGAGGGCAACTTCCAGGTGGACGAGGCGGGCACGCTACAGCGCTTGCAGCGGAATCATCAGATCGCGTTCACCTATGTCGATTCCGGCGGCCAACCGGGCCCCTATCCTGTGAATCCCAACGGCTCGGTGGCGGACATCGCCGGCATCACCGACCCACAGGGCCACATCCTGGGCCTGATGCCGCACCCCGAAAACCATATCCTCCCCCACCAGCATCCCGGTTTTCATCGGAGCTGCCGGCTTGGCAGCGGTCTACGCCTGTTTCAAAACGGCGTTGCCATGATCCGCTGACGGCCCACCCGTGCCGAAGAGCAGCACCACCGGACATTGCTTTCCCCACCATCTTCCATCCTACTCACCTGAGGAACCATCCCATGACCGTTACCGCAGTTGTCGGCGCCCAGTGGGGCGACGAAGGCAAAGGCCGCATTATCGACTACCTGGCCCAGCAGGCCGATGTCGTCATCCGTTTTCAGGGGGGCGACAATGCCGGGCATACGGTGGTCAACGATTACGGCAAACACGCGCTGCATCTGATCCCGAGCGGGATCTTCAACCCCGACACCCAGAACATCATCGGCACCGGCTGTGTGGTGAATCCCCAATCCCTGCTGGCCGAGATGGAGACGCTGGCGGCGGCCGGAGTGAGCCTGGACAATCTCTGGATCAGCCATCGCGCCCAGATGGTGATGCCCTACCATCCTCTGCTGGACGAACTGGAGGAGCGAGCCCGCGGCAAGGACACCATCGGTACGACGAAACGGGGCATCGGCCCGGCCTATAGTGACAAAGCGGCCCGGCACGGTTTGCGCATGGGCGATCTGCTGCATCCCGAATGGTTGGAGAGCCGGCTGGACCAGGCGCTGCGCACGGTCAACCGCAAGATCGAGATCCTGGGCGGCGAGCCGGTCCGGGGCGAGGCGATGTTCGAGCTGCTGATGGACTATCGGCAACGGCTGGGTGAGCGCATCATCGACACAACGCCATTGCTCCGGGAACATCTGGCCCGGGGCTCGCGCATCCTGCTGGAAGGGCAGTTGGGCGTGATGCGCGACCTGGACTGGGGCATCTACCCTTACGTGACGAGCAGCAATCCCACCGCGGCCTATGCGCCTAGCGGCGCCGGTCTGCCCCCCCACTGTCTGGACCGGGTCATCGGTGTGGTGAAAGCGTACAGCACGGCCGTGGGGGACGGGCCTTTCCCCACGGAGCTGCAGGACGAAGAGGGCAGGCGGCTGCGAGAGATCGGCCAGGAGTACGGTGCCACCACGGGCCGGCCGCGGCGCTGTGGCTGGTTCGACGGGGTGGCCATCGCCTACGCGGCCTGGCTCAACGGCATGACGGGGCTGGCCATCACCAAGCTGGATGTGCTGGATCAGTTCGAGACGGTGAAGATCTGCGTGGGCTACCGGCTGCCGGACGGCGAGGTGGTGCGCGACCGTATGCCCGACACGCCGCTGCTGTATGAGGTGACGCCGGTGTACGAGACGTGGGAGGGCTGGCTGAGCGATACGAGCGGCTGCCGCGCCTGGGAGGAGCTGCCGGAGCGGGCGCGTGCCTACATCGAGCGCATCGGCAACCTGGCGGGGGTGCCGGTGGCGTATGTATCGGTGGGCCCGGCGCGCGAGCAGATGTTCGCGGTGGCGAGGGGATAGGGGGAAGCAACGGGGCCGTTGCAACCCGCGAGCACGGGAACCGGGGAATGTACCGGCGACGGGGGATTCAAGCCCGAGTCGGGATTCTGGAGGTCAGGGCGTCCGCAGGCTGAACAAAGCCCGTGGGCGGCAGGGGTGTTTCAGTCGTTCGTGGGGATTGCGGC
>RFJM01000091.1 GCA_003694905.1 Caldilineae bacterium | reverse complement strand
GCTCAATACGCGCCGCGCGCCCAGCTTCTCCAGCTCGGCCAGGAGCGCATCTCGCGCGGCCTCACCGTCTCCCACGCGGGTGACTTCCCCCTGCACGGCCAGCAGCGCCCGGCAGAAAACGTCGGCCAGGGGCTCCGCGAAGGGTGGGGGAGCAGGCGGCCGTTCGAGGGGCTCATCCAGCGCGGGCAGATAGGCATGTTCGTGAGCAGCGCGTATGCGGGTCAAGATCTCGGCTCGGGCTTCAAGCATGGTCTCGTTCCTCCCGGCGGCTGCTGAAGCTCTTTTCGGCCAGCGGAGGGAATGCCCGGGAATCGGTCCAGGCATTCAGCGGCGGAGGTAGTCGGTCCACCCATCCCTGCTTCTTGCCCGGCACCAGTTTCAGTGCCAGCGCGGCCAGCCGCCCGCCCAACCGGAAGATGCGGGGATGCGTGGCCGCCCAGGCATACAGGCGGATCCCCTGCCGCAGCCAGGCCGGACTCTGCCCCTGTTCGGCCTCTGCGGCGCGCAGCCGCAGCAACATGCGGGGGATGTCGATGCGCACGGGACACGCCTCGGTGCAGGCGCCGCACAGGCTCGATGCCTGGGGCAACTCACTCCACGTCTGGGGGCCTTGCAGGACGGGGGTGACCACGATGCCCACGGGGCCGGGATAGACGGAGCCATAAGCATGGCCGCCGATATTGCGATAGACCGGACAGACGTTGAGACAGGCGCCACAGCGGATGCAGTAGAGGATCTCGGCGAACTCTCCGGCCAGCGCCCGGGTGCGGCCGTTGTCCACCAGGATGATGTGCACCTGCTCGGGGCCGTCTTCATCGGGGTTGCGGCGGGGTCCGGTGATGATGGAGGTGTAGCAGCTCAAGGGTTGGCCGGTGGCGCTGCGCGCCAGCACCTGCAGCAACGTACCGGCATCCTCCCAGGTGGGGGCCAGGCGTTCGATGCCGACCAGTGCCACATGGATGCGGGGCGTGGTGGTCACATAGCGGCCGTTCCCCTCATTGGTCACCAGCACGATGCTGCCCGTCTCGGCCACGGCCAGGTTGGCGCCGCTGACACCCATGTCGGCCTGCAAGAAGCCTGCGCGCAGTGCTTGCCGCGCCGCCCCGACCAGGTCGGGGATATCGGCATCCAGCGGTGTGCCCAGATGCTCGTGAAAAAGCCTGGCCACATCCTCCAACCGCCAGTGCACCACCGGCGCGATGATGTGGCTGGGGTGATCGTGTCCCAGTTGCACGATGTATTCGCCCAGATCGGTTTCCAACACTTCCAGTCCGGCCCGTTCCAATACGGCATTGAGCTCGATCTCCTCGCTGAGCATGGACTTGCTCTTGACGATACGGCGGACGTCGTTTTCGCGCACGATCTGCATGACGATCTTGCGCGCTTCTTCTGCATCGCGCGCCCAGTGTACCTGACTGCCGTTGGCTGTTGCCTGGCGTTCGAGGGTGAGGAGATGCCGGTCGAGCTGGGCGATGGTGCGGGCGCGAATGCGGCGGGCGTGGTCGCGCAGGGCCTCGCCGTGGGGCAGGTCGGCGAATGCTTTGAGCCGCGCCGTGACGAAGTGGTCCATAGTACGCCCCAGCGCCTCTTGCAACGGCACATCCTGGAGCGCGATCTCGGCGCGGCGGTTGAGGGGAAGAGTCGGTGGGGCCATGGTGGTGATGGATCAGAGCAAGAGCGCCATGATGAAGTCGTCGATGTATTCACCGTCTTTGTAGATGGAACGCCGGCGGCGCCCCTCGATTTCGAAGCCCAGCGACCGGTAGAGGTGGACGGCGGGCTCGTTGCGCACAAAGACGTTGAGTTCGATGCGCCGGAGTGTGCTGCGGTCCCTGGCCCAGGCAATGGCTTCTGTCATGAGACGCCGGCCGATGCCCCGATTGCGCCGGTCGCGGCGCACGCTGATGCCCAGGGTGGCAGTATGGCGAAGGGCTTTGCGCTCGCTGCCCAACAGAGTCAACTGCCCCACGATCTCATCCCCTTCCTCGGCAATTAGGAAGAGGGAGGTGTCGGAGGCCGCGACCTGCTCGATGAAGGCGCGTTCACGGTCGGGCGGGAAGCGGCGGGCAAATTCCTCTGGGTCACTCAGCAAGTTGCTGTGGGGTTCGCGCAGGATCTCATCGAGATAGGCCAGGACCCGCTCGGTATCCTCCGGCCGGGCAGGACGAACGACGATGTCGCTCATCATTCGGCGGCCAGTACCTCGGCCAGATGTCGCACGCGCGGGGCCTTGCCCTGTTTGATGAAACCTCCGTTCATGTGCAACATGCATGAGGCATCGCAGACGACACAAGTGTCTGCGCCGCTGGCTTCGATGTTGGCAAGCTTGCGGCGCATCATGGCCGCGGACATCGCGGGCATCTTGACGGCAAACAGACCACCGAAGCCACAGCAAGCCTCTGCTTCGGGCAGGGGCAGGAGTCGGGCGCCGGGGATGTGCTCGAGCAATGTCTCGGCAGCACCGCGTACACCCAGATCGCGGGTGAGATGGCAGGAAGGATGGAAAGTGTAATTTCCCGGGCGGCCACCTGCGCATTTGACCCCCAGATCCTCGACCAGATACTGGCCGAACTCGCGCACCCGTGCGGCTACCGCCGTGGCCTGCTCGCGCCGGTCCGGGTCCTGGTGGAAGAGTTCGGCATAGTGGTGCTTCACCATGGCCGCACAGGAGCCCGATGGACAGACGATGGGATCGTCGCTCTGGGCGAAGATGTCAAGGAAATGGGCGGCCATCTCCCGCGCTTCGCGCCAGAAGCCGCCGTTGAAAGCCGGTTGCCCGCAACAGGTCTGGCCGGCGGGCACACGGACTTCGACGCCCTGGCGTTCCAGTACGGACACCACCGCTTCGGCGATATCGGGATAGAGGTGGTCGAGCAGGCAGGTGATGAAGAGCTGCACCCGCACCGGCCTACTCCTGATAGCGCTTGATGACAACGGAGCAGTTCTGGCCGCCGAAGCCGAAGGCGTTGGCGATGCCGGCGTTGACCTCCATCTGCCGCGCCTCGTTGGGGACGTAGTCCAGGTCGCAGTCGGGATCGGGCACGGAGTAGTTGGCCGTAGGGGGGATCCAGCCCGTCTGGATGGCCATGACTACGGTGAGGGCGCCGAAGGCGCCGGCCGCGCCCATGGCGTGACCGATAAGCGGTTTGACGGATGAAACGGCGACGTTGTAGGCATGCTCGCCCAGGGTGTGCTTGACGGCTCGGGTCTCGGAAAGGTCGTTGAGCCGGGTCGCGGTGCCGTGGGCGGCGACATAATCGATGGCTTGCGGCTCCAGGCCGGCGTCGGTCAGGGCCAGCTTCATTGCCCGTGCAGCGCCGGTGCCGTCCGGGTCGGGCGCGGCCATGTTGTAGCCGTCGGAGGAAAAGCCCATGCCGCCGAATTCGGCCAGGATGGTGGCACCACGCGCCAGGGCGTGTTCCAGCGACTCCATGACCATGGTCACCGCGCCCTCGCCCATGATCATGCCATCCCGTTCTTTGTCGAAGGGGCGACACGCATGCTTGGGATCATCGTTGCGCGTGGTCATGGCTCCCAGCTTGCTGAAAGCGTAGAGGATGAGCTCAGTTATGTAGGAGTCGGTGCCACCGGCCAGTTCGACGTCCACCTCGCCGCGCTGGATGCGGCGGGCCGCCTCGCCCAGGCTGTAAACACCGGTCGCGCACGCTACCACGGGCGAGTTGGCCGGGCCTTTGAGGCCGTAGTGGATGCCCAGGTGGCAGGGGGTTGTGGTGGCCAGCACCGCCGGCGCAATGACCGGGTTCACCGCCTTCGGCCCCTTGCCGCGGATGCGCCATGCCTGCTCTTCCAGGACGTCCAGCGCACCAAATGCCGTGCCGATATCGATACCGACGCGGGTGGGATCTTCTTTGGAGAGATCCAGCCGCGCGTGGGCGATGGCCTCCTCGGTGGCGGCCAGCGCCAGTTGCGTGACCCGGCCAACGCGCCGTGCCTCCTTGCGGCTCATGTAGCGAGTAGGGTCGAAATCCCGAATGGGGCAGGCAATCCGGGTGGGGAGTTGCTCATCGTCAGTGACTTTTTCGGCGCCAGAACGCGCGGCCAACATGGCTTCCCACGTGGTTTGTACGTCGAGACCTACTGGACTGACCGCGCCAACGCCAGTGATCACCACGCGTCTCCGGTTGTTGTTGGCAGTCAACGTTGTATACTCCTTTTGATAGCAGGATAAATTGTGGGCGCTCCCACTCTTGTCTGCGAGGATTCGCGACAGGACGGGAGTCGCGATTCGACAAGGATGATGACGGCCAACAGCATAGCACAAGGGACTTCAGTTGACAATGCTTTGCTTCGGCTTTGGGCCGATGTTACAATAGGCGCACCTTCCCAGCTTCTGGAAACAAACGCGACCACACACAACCTACGGTGTTTTAGTGATTAGATTTTCTCCTGCACCGAATCCGCACGACGGCTCCTCGGCAGAGGAACAGCGCTTACAGGATTCAGCTTCATCCAATACGCTTCCCTTAGCGGATCTGCCCGAAGAGAGATTGGTCGAACTGGCCAAGTCCGATGCCGAGGCTTTCGGTGAACTCTATCGGCGTCACGTCGACCGAATCTATTCCTACATCTACTATCGCGTCGGCAATCGCGATGATGCAGAAGACCTGACCGCGCGTACCTTCTTTCAGGCGCTCGACAAGATCGATACCTTTGAGTACCGCGGCGCCCCCTTCTCCTCCTGGCTCTATCGCATCGCCCACAACCTGGTGGCCAACTGGCACCGCCAGCAATCGCGGCGCCGTTCCGTCCCTCTGGAAGAGCTTCTCACGGCCGGCGCTCGCCATACCAATCCCAGTGTGCTGGCCGAGAAGCGTGAGATCGAGCAAGAACTCCTGGATGCCATCCATCGTCTGGCCGCCGACCGACAGCAGTTGCTGATCCTGAAGTTTGTAGAACGACTGCCCAACGCCCAGATCGGCGAGATCATGGGACGCAGCGAATCATCCGTCAAGTCCCTCTATCACCGGACCCTGATCGCCCTGCGCGAGGAATTGCAAGAACGCGGGGTGCTTTAACCGGACTTCCCTGAGCCGACAGGAAGTACAGGCGGCGCAGCCATCAGGCCACTTCCCCGGCCATCCCCTTCTCCATGACCCGAATCGCCATCGTCACCGATTCCACGTGTGACATGCCCGCCGAGTGGGACGAACGCCGGCGTGTTCATGTCATACCCATCCACATCCGTTTCGGCGAGGAATCCTTTCTCGAAGGCATTGAGATCGATGAAAACGGCTTCTACGACCGTGTGAACCGCGACGGCGTCATCCCCCAGACATCCCAGCCCAACCCCGAGGAGTTCGCCAGCTTCTATCGCAGCCTGAGCAAAGAGTACGATGCCGTCATCTCGATGCATGTGACGGCCAGGCTGAGCGGCACCTATCAGTCGGCGGCCATCGCGGCCGACATGGTCAAAGATGAGATCACGGTCCGCCCCTATGATTCGGCCTGTGGTTCGGCCGGGCTGGGCTTTATGGCCCGCGAAGCTTTGGCCCTCATCGATCAGGGGGGCACTCTGGAGTCCGTTCTGGCCCGGTTGGACACTATCCGGCGGCGGATGAACATCCTGCTGACTCCTGAGACACTGAAGTACGCGGCCATGAGCGGTCGTGTGAGTTCCTTGGGCCATGCCATGGCCTCACTGTTGAATATCAAGCCCATCATCGTGCTCGACGAAGGCGAGCTCATCGCAGGTGAACGCGTGCGGACGCGGCGCCGTGCCTGGCAACGCATGGTCGAAATGATGCAAGAGCGGCTGGGTAATGCACCGGCCAACGTAGCCGTGGTTCACGCCCGCGACCCCCAATCGGGCAAGGCCTTGCAGCAACTGGCCGAATCCGCCTTCAATTGCGAGCGAGTTTGGCTGACGACCCTGGCCCCCTCGGTGGCCGTCCATCTCGGACCCGGCACCGTTGGTCTCGTCGGCTACCGTTTGTGACATCGTTTCCCCGATTATCGAGGTTTTCATCATGCCCTTTCAACGTCCTGAAGACGTCCTCAACACTCACTTCGACGCTCTCATCCATCAGGGAGAGGCCAAAGCAAAGCTCATCGAGAGCGATCCGAGCCTGCCGGCGAGTATGGCCCTGCTTTTCACCATCGTTCGCCTTCTGTGGACGACCCTGAGGCCCGTCGCACCGTCACCCGAATTCCGCCGGGATCTGGAGCAGCGTCTGATCCAGGAAGCGGAACGCCGCCGCGTGCAAGAGGCTCTGGGCTTCGCACCCGAACGGCGGGCGATCTCCCCGTTGTGGCTGGTGCCCGTAGCCACCCTGGGTGCCGCCTCCTTGGTGGGCGCCTATGCTTACTGGCGGCGCAGCCGTCGAGCGGTCAGCGAGGAACAACTGGCCGCGGCCTGAGTCGCCTGCCTGTCCCGGCCGGCAGGCGCACCTTATCCCCATACTTGAACGATCCGGGCGTTGCCCTTAGAATAAGAGCCCGGCGCACTCCCTGTGCGCCGTTGGCTTGTCGTCATTATTCGGTTCATTATCAATCCGATAGGCACCTCTTGAGGGGTGTTTGCAATCACGGTAGCAGACACCGCTCCAGGAGGAGACCATCAGAAATCCCAAGAACGAGGTAAGTCATTATGAGCAATTATTACAGCAAAATCTCGGGATGGGGAATGTATGTGCCTGAGCGAGTTCTAACCAATCATGACCTGGCCCAGATGGTAGACACCAGCGATGAGTGGATTGTGACTCGCACCGGCATCAGGGAGCGCCGTATCGCGGCCGAAGGGCAGGCCACCGTGGACATGTCTCTGCGCGCCACACAGCAGGCCCTGGAACGTGCCGGGCTGCAAGCCGATGACCTGGATCTGATCATCCTCGCCACCTCCACGCCGGACTATCTCTGCCCCCCTGCCTCCAGCGTTCTGCAGGACCGCCTGGGCGCCTCTCGCGCAGGCGCCATGACCCTGGTGGCCGGCTGCACGGGCTTTCTCTACGGCCTGATCACCGCGGCCCAGTTCGTCCAGACCGGCGCCTACCGCCATGTATTGGTCGTTGGCGGCGAGACCCTGAGCTACGCCATGGACTGGACGGATCGCAACACATGTGTCTTGTTTGGGGATGGCGCCGGCGCGGTCATTGTCAGCCGCAGCGACCAGCCCGGTGGCCTTCAGACCATGATGCTGGGCTCCGACGGCTCCGGCTGGGACGCCTTGCTCTTGCCGGGTATCGGCAGCATTACCCCCCTCACGCCTGAGGTGCTGGAAAACAAAGGCCACAAGCTGAAGATGAACGGCCGCGCGGTCTTCAAGTTCGCCACGCGTGTGATGGTAGAAGCGGTGACCCAGGTTGTCACCGAAGCCGGTCTGACCATGAACGACATCGATCTTTTGATTCCCCATCAGGCTAACGAGCGCATCATCGATCTGGCCATTCGGCGGCTGGGCTTTGATCGCGAAAAAGTGATGGTCAATCTCGACCGCTATGGCAACACCTCTGCCGCTTCCGTGCCCCTGGCCTTGTGTGAGGCCCTCGACCAGGGCCGGCTCAGGCCCGGCGACCGGGTAGTGATGGTGGCCTTTGGGGCCGGCCTGACCTATGCCGCCTGCCTGTGGGAGTGGCAGCCCGAGGAAGTGAGCGAAGAACCCATCCTGGTGACCAACTGGCCGGTGCCCGAAAGCTTGCGGGAGACCGCGCAACAGGTGCGTACCGCGGCCTGGCGCATGCAGGTGCAGGCCCGGGCCAAAGCTTCGGACGCGGCCATGGCCATCATGTTGCCGCTGTACACCTTCCGCAAAGGCGTGAAAAAACGACTGGGCAAGTGAGTCCGGCGCGGCAGCGGCCGCGCCCGCACAACTGAGATAGAACTCTGCCGGGGCCCTTCGATGCCGAGATGCTCGAAGGGCCTCGCTTGCTACAGGCCGGGGATGTGGGACATGTGTGCCCGTGCTTTTTCCGGGGGGCGCTGCCCCCTGTTGTGTCCATTGAAGGCGACCCCATAGAGGGTGTCCATTGAAGTCATACCTGTGGAGCAGGGGGCTATGCTGAGTACCCCAGGATGTACTCGTGCAAGACCTCGGGGAGAGGGCAGCGGACCGGTTCACGGTCATGCGCAGCGGGTGCCCATTGTTGAACAGGATCGGGCAGGCGCTAGGTACGTGCATGGCCGTGAACCGGTCCGCTGCCCTGTCCCCGAGGTCTCGTACGAGTAGATCGTGGGCACTCAGCATAGCCCCCTGCTCCACAGGCATGACTTAAATAGACACCCCCTATGGGGTCGCCTTCAATGGACACAACAGGAGGCGGCGCCCCCTGGAAATGTCGCGGCCACACCCAACCCGACAGCCCCCTACCGCTTCGGCTTGCCGTGTCGTGCCGTGTGGTCGGG
>RFJM01000090.1 GCA_003694905.1 Caldilineae bacterium | reverse complement strand
TGAGGGTTTTGCCCGGCTTCAGGTGGGGCTCGATGGACTCCTTGTAGATGGCGGGCTGTTTGGTGTCGGGCGTCAGGACCATGATCATGTCGGCCTCCTCGCAGGCCTGGTCGGTCGAGACGACACGCAGGCCGGCGGCCTCGGCCTTCTCCCACGAACGCGAGCCCTTGTAGAGCCCTACGCGCACATCCAGGCCGCTATCCTGGAGGCTCAGAGCATGCGCGTGGCCCTGGCTGCCGTATCCGAGGACCGCGATCTTGCGGCCTTGCAGACGGGTGAGATCGGCGTCATCGTCGTAGTAAATGGTTGCCATGAGATACCTGTTCCTTTTGATGAGTGGATTGGTTGATTGGGAAGGTTTTGACGGGGATCAGAGGGCAGTTCGGCGCTTGCGGTGACCGTTGCCGTTGCGGCCGACGTGGCCTCGGGTCATGGCTACTGCGCCGGTACGCACCATTTCCAGAATGGGATAGTTGGACAGCAACTCGATCAGGCTTTCGATCTGGTCGGTGGCACCCACGGCCTGGACGACCACCGAATCCATGCTCACATCCACGATGCGGGCGCGGTAGATGTCGACGATCTGCATCACCTCGCCGCGGGTCTGGCCGTCGACTTTGACGCGGATCAGGGCCATCTCGCGCAGGATGGCGCGCTTGCCGGTGATGTTCTCCACCTTGGTCACATTCACCAGCTTGTAGAGTTGCTTGACGGCCTGGTCGACCATGCGCTCGTCGCCATCGACGACGAAGGTGAGCCGGCTGATCCCCGGCGTTTCGCTGTGGCCGACCGTGAGACTCTCGATATTGAAATTGCGCCGGCGGAACAGACCGACCACCCGGTTCAGGACACCGGGCTTATCTTCCAGCCAGGCGATCACTGTGTGTTTTGTTGCGCCACCAGCGGGCGCTGCTGCTGCGCTCATATTCACATCTCCTACCATGCTGGGGTGACGCCGCTCGGCCCTTGCACGACCTTCGGGCGTCGAATGAGATCGCCCACCGCGGCGCCGGGAGCGACCATCGGATACACGTTGACCTCTTCCTTCACCCGGAAATCGAGCAGGAAGGGACCGTCGTGGGCTTTGGCCTCGGCCAGAGCATCGACCACCTCATCCTTCTTGGTCACCCGGCGGCCGGCCATGCCGTAGGCCTCGGCCAGCTTGACGAAGTCGGGATTGAGGATGGGTGTACCGGTATACCGCTTCTCGTAGAAGATCTGCTGCCACTGGCGTACCATGCCCAGGAAGCCGTTGTTGATAATGGCGATCTTGATGGGAAGGCGCTCCTGCATGACCGTGGCCATCTCCTGCATGGTCATCTGAAAGCCGCCGTCACCGACCACGGCCCACACCTGCGCGTCGGGGGCTGCCATCTGCGCACCGATGGCCGCGGGCAGGGCAAAGCCCATGGTGCCCAGGCCGCCGGAGGTCAAGAGCTGGCGTGGCCGTTCGTGGATGAAGTACTGCGCCTCCCACATCTGGTGCTGGCCTACATCGGTGACCACGATGCAGTTCCCCTGGGTCACGTGCCACATCTGGCGCATCACGTAGGGCGGGATCAGTTCGTCTACCTCGGCCCGCAGGATGTCGCGCTCTTCGCCTTCCTCTCGCCAGGACGCGATCTCCTCCAGCCATTCGACATGCCGCGCTGGCTCGATCTTCTGGGTGAGGGCCTGCAGGGAATCCTTGCAATCGCCGATAATGGCCACATCGGCAGGCACGTTCTTGCCCACTTCGGCCGGATCGAGCTCCAGGTGGATGATCTTGGCCTTGGGTGCGAATTCGTCGAGCTTGCCCGTTACCCGGTCGTCGAAGCGCATGCCTACGGCGATAAGACAGTCACATTCCTGGATGGCCAGGTTGGTGTGGGCTTCTCCGTGCATCCCGCACATCCCCAACGCCAGGGGATGGGTCTCGGGTATATCGCCCAGACCCAGCAGCGTCGTGGTCACCGGGATCTCTGCCTTTTCGGCGAATACCCGTAGCTCTTCGACCGCGTTGCCCATCTGTACGCCATGGCCGGCGATGATGAGCGGTTTTCGGGAGCGATTGATGATCGCCGCGGCTTCCTCCACGGCCTGCTCGTCGAGGCCATACCAGGGTTGGTATCCGGGTAGGTTGACTTCCTCCGGATAAACAAAATCGGTGCTGTCGTTCTGCACGTCTTTGCAGATATCGACCAGCACCGGCCCGGGGCGTCCATGACGGGCGATGTAGAAGGCTTCCTTCATCACCTGTGCCAGATCCTTGATGTCTGTCACCAGGTAGTTGTGTTTGGTCACCGGTTGGGTGACGCCGGTTACGTCGGTCTCCTGAAAAGCATCATTCCCCAGCAGGGAGGTGGGCACCTGGCCTGTGATGGCCACTACGGGGATAGAGTCCATCATGGCATTGGCCAGCCCAGTGACCAGGTTGGTGGCTGCGGGTCCCGAGGTGACGATGCACACACCCACATCGCCCGAGACTCTGGCGTAGCCATCGGCCATATGTGCTGCGCCCTGTTCGTGCCTGACCAGCACATGATGGATTTGAGGATACTGCGCCAAAGCGTCGTACGTGGGCAGGATCGCGCCGCCGGGCATACCGAACACGACCTTGACGCCCTCCTGGAGCATGGCTTCCCAGACGATCTGGGCTCCGGTTCGTTTCATGAGTGCTTCTCCTGGGTAAGGGGAGAGGGTGGTGGAAAGGGATAGGCAGGGGGAAAACAAGAAAGCTCCCAACGCACGCCATCGTTCGTTCGTGAGCCGGGAGCTTCGTTGCCCTAAAACAAAACCCCCCTTCCGGTCGGAAGGGGGGCGATGTATCGCTTCTTCGAGTGTACCGCCTATGGGCTCATCACTCTCCTTCCAACCGGTAACGGCTCCTGGCCGATAATAAGGACCAGAAGCTCAATAACGATGACTACCAGCAGGAAGGAAAGCAAGGCTTGAGCCATAAGGCGGGATAAAGGAGGTGAGAACTCTGTCGGAGATGTCATCAGTATAGCCCCATGCTCTGGGATTGTCAAGATCGAAATCGGTCCTGGGTGGAGACCGAATCAGTTTTGTTCGGTATGTGGCGCGATGGCTGACTGACTGGAAGTCAGCCCCTTGGGGCCTTCGGCCAGAGGCCAGCCTGCGCTGGCCCGATAATCGTCGGCGCAGGCCGACGGCTGGCGCAGCCTGTAGAGGGCGAGTTTACTCGGCGCAATGCACGCACTACCCATAGCCAGCTCACAAGCTACCGACCAAATTGATACAATGTCCTTGAGAGGGGTGGGTTTCAAAACGGGGGCAGCCGGTGCGCTAGGCTGGTATGGTCCCCCCTGCAAGGGGGGGCGGGGAGCGTCCCCGCACCCGCGGCGTCGGCCGACCAGACAGCCGCCGGGGTTTCGGCTTCTCGGGCAGAGCTGGATGTGGGACCGGCTTTCCGGCCCGTCGGCGCAACACGGCGATACAGCACGGCCTGGCAAGCTGAAACGGCCGTTAGTCGTCTGGTCGGGTCGGGAATTCTTGCTAAGCCCGAGG
>RFJM01000089.1 GCA_003694905.1 Caldilineae bacterium | reverse complement strand
CGCCCTCAGCCACCTGCGGCGGGTGACGCCGGCCGTGGCCCAGGCGCTGCTGGTCGCCCTGCGCGACGTGGGCCGGGTGCAGCAGGACGCCCTGGCCGCCGCGGAGCGCTTCCGCCTGGCAGAGGGGGAGATCGTGCCCGCCCTGGCCGCTGCCCTGCGGGACGAGAGCGCGGCCACGGCCTACGCCGCCGCGCAGGTGCTGGCCGCCCTGGGGCGCGGGAGAGAGGCCGCCGAACGCCAGCCGGCCATCGTCGCCGCCCTGGCCGACGCCATCCGCGACTCGCGCAGCCGCCGGCCGGTGTACGTGCTGGAGGGTGGAGAGATCAAGTACCTGGGGCAACTGGACGACCTCCTCTACCGCGCCCTGGTGGGGGTGGCCGGGGTGGCCGCCGGCAGCAGCGCGGAATAGCCCAGGATGGAAGATAGCCGCAAGATGACCACAAGCCAGATGAACCCCTTCATCCCCTACCTCAATCGCTACACCACCGCCTCGCCCGACCACGAGGCGGCCTTCGACGAGTTCATCACCCAGGCTCCGCCGCATTTCCTGACATAAACTCCACATTCCCTATCCCACACAAATACCTCACCCATCACCCAAGAATCCCACGTTCGGGGGATGTACAGCGCCAAGGGTCCAAGTTATCGTATGGGTAAACCAGGCGATGAGCAAGTCTGCCACTAAGGTGGCTTCAGACTACCGGAGGGACCGAGAACCATGAAGCCCATCACCCGTCGCGATTTCCTGAAGCTCGGCGGTGCCGGCATCGCCGGGACGGCCGCCATCGGTGCCGGCCTCCGGGGCTGGCCCCTGCGCGCCATGAGCGCCGCGGAGCGCGAGGCGGTCACTGGGTTGGAGGAGCGCTGGGTGGCCAGCACCTGCCTGCAATGCCCCGGCGGCTGCTCCATCCTCGTCCGCGTGGTGAACGGCCGTGCCGTCAAGATCGAGGGCAACCCTGCCAGCCCCAACAACCGCGGGCGCATCTGCCCCAAGGGCCAGGCCGGCCTGCAGTTCCTCTACGACCCCGACCGCATCAAGGGCCCCCTCATCCAGCGCGGGGAGCGCGGCTCCGACAACTGGGAGATGGTCTCCTGGGAAGAGGCCATCCGCTACGTGGCCGAGAAGCTGGCCGAGATCCGGGAGAAGGACGGCCCCCACACCGTGATCTACATGAACGGCCGCAACCGGGGGGTGATGCATCACCACATGGGCGCCTTCTTCAAGGCCTATGGCACCCCCAACGACGTGGGTCACGGCTCCATCTGCGAGGACGCGCGCCCCATCGCCCACAAGCTGACCACCGGCTGGAGCCACTACTCCGGCTACGACTGGGAGAACACGGCCTACGTCCTCTCCTTCGGCGGCTCCCTGCTGGAGGCGTGGCGCCCCACCACCCACAACCTGCAGATGTGGGGCATCATGCGCCGCGGACATCCGGGCCGCCGCACCAAGATCGTCTACATTGACCCCCGTTTCTCGGTGACGGCGGCCAAGGCGGACGAGTGGCTGCCCATCCGACCGGGGACCGACGGCGCCCTGGCCATGGCCATCGCCCACGTCATCATCAAGGAGGAGCTGTACGACAAGCAGTTCGTGGCGGAGCACGCCTTCGGCTTCGAGGACTGGACGGATGAGCAGGGTGTGGCGCACATGGGCTTCAAGACGCTGGCGCTGCAGGAGAAGTACAGCCCGGAGCGGGTGGCCCAGATCACCGACATCCCGGCGGAGACGATTGTGCGCATCGCGCGGGAGTTCGCCACCACGCGCCCGGCCCTGGCGGCGGGGTGTCGCGGCTCCTCGATGCAGACCAACGGGGTGTTCAACAGCATGGCCATCCACGCCCTCAACGCCCTGGTGGGGAGCATCGACCGGCCGGGCGGCACGATGATCCAGTACGGGCCGCCCTGCACGCCGTGGCCGGAGCCGGTGCTGGACGAGGTGGCCAAACAGGGGCTGGCGATGCCGCGCATTGATTACGCCAAGACGCGGCGCCACCCCTTGGGCGGCAAGGCGTATCAGGACGTGCCGGACAACATTCTCAAAGAAGAGCCCTACAAGATCAACGCCGTCTTCTTCTACTACACCAATCCCTTCTTCTCTATCCCGGACGTCAAGCGTGCCTACGAGGCCTTCATGAAGGTGCCCTTCCTGGTCTCCTTCTCGCCCTTCATGGACGAAGCCACAGCCCACTGCGACGTGGTGCTGCCGGACCACACGTATCTGGAGCGCTGGCACGACGACATCATCTACCCCAGCATCGGCTTCCCCCACTGGTCCATTCGCCAGCCGGTGGTGGAGCCGCTGTGGGACACGCAGAATGCGGGCGACACGATCATGCAGTTGGCGCGGGAGTTCGACCGCATCGCCGGCACGCAGACGGCGGCGGCCTATCTGGACTGGCAGACCATGGAGGACGTGCTGAAGTACCGCGCGCGCGGGGTGTGGGAGGCGCGGCGGGGCAACATCGTGGCCGACACCTTCGAGGAGTGGTGGCAGAAGTGGCTGGAGATCGGCGTGTGGACCGACCCGCCGTATGAGTTCGGGCGCTGGGAGAAGGCGCTGACGACGCCCAGCGGCAAGTTCGAGTTCTTCTCCCAGACGCTGAAGGCGGAGCTGGAGAAGCACGCCAACGGCAGTATGGATGATTATCTGGCCGAGTTGAAAATTACCGCTCGCGGGGACGAGGTCTTCATGCCTCACTACGAGCCGCCGCGCTACGTGGGCGACGAGAAGGTGTACCCCTTCCACCTCATTCATTACAAGGTGATCACCCACGCCGAGGGGCGGGGGGCGAACACGCCGTGGCTGCAAGAGATCCTGGGGGTGCACGTGCAGGAGGCGTGGGATTCCTGGGTGGAGATCAACCCGCAGACGGCGAAGCGGCTGGGGATCGAGGATGGCGACGAGGTGTGGGTGGAGTCGCCGGTGGGGCGGGTGAAGACGCGGGCGAAGCTCTACCCCGGCGCACGCCCGGATTGCGTCTACATGCCCTACGAGCTGGGGCACCGGCGCTACGGTCGCTGGGCGCGCGGCCGCGGCGCAGCGGTGAACGAGATCGTGGCGTTGGAAGAGGATCAGATGGCGGGGACGACGGGGTGGTACAGCACCCGGGTGCGGATCTACCGGGCGTGAGAGCCTGACGAGCTTTGTTTAAGAGAGCACACTGTCCACAAACTGGCGCGGGCTGAGAACGCGGAACGGCGGGCTGCCCGAACTTCCTCAACCGCCTGAGCAACGTCCGCAGCCACTTCATCTTCGGGGATCCCTGCGCTAGCCGCACGGATGGCTGTGACCGCTTCGGCGAATCGCTGGCGAACGACGTCGCGGTCCATCTCAGAGGCGAGCACCCGCCACAATTCCAGCTTTCGCTCTGGAGGCAGGCGTCGAATAGCCGCCACCAATTGTTCCCAGGTCAACTCGACAGCGACGTGCGTCATGGCCTTCAACCTCACACCACGCTCAGCGCATCCGCCGTTGTGCGCCGATAAATCCGATCAAAGTATAGCACAGAGGAGTCAGACCGTCAACGAGCTTCTGTTGTGGAGGCACACCCATGCCACGCTGGGGAATGGTCATTGATCTGGACAAGTGCACGGCCTGTCAGGCCTGCACCGTCGCGTGTCGGGCGGAGAACAACGTGAGCTTCGCCGGTCTGAACGGCTACCGCCGGGGCCGGGCCATCTTCTGGAACACTGTCATCGGCAGGGTGGAGGGGGAGTTCCCCGAGGTGCAGGGGATCTTCATCCCCATGCCGTGCATGCACTGCGACCACCCGCCCTGCGTCAAGGTCTGCCCGGTGGGGGCCACCTACCAGGACGAGGAGGGGCGGGTGCTCCAGCGCTACGAGCGCTGCATCGGTTGCCGCATGTGCATGCAGGCCTGCCCCTACAACCGCCGCTACTTCAACTGGCGCGTCCAGGAGTGGCCGGACACCTTCGCCCTCTACCGCAACCCGGACCCCGAAACGCAGCCCCGGCCCAAGGGCGTCGTGGAGAAGTGCACCTTCTGCGTGCAGCGGCTGCGCAAGGCGCGGGAGGAGGGCCGGCCCATCGGCAGCGATTACCCCGACGGGGTGGTGCCGGCCTGTGTGGAGACCTGCACCGGCGGCGCACGCTACTTCGGCGACCTGGACGACCCCGAGAGCATCGTCAGCCGCCTGGCCCGCAGCCCACGCGCCTTCCGCCTGCAAGAGGAACTGGGCACCGAACCCAAGGTCTACTACCTGCGCCCTGGCCAATGGGAACCGGAAACGTGAAAGCGTGAAACGTGAAAGCGTGAAACGTGAAAGCGTGAAACGTGAAAGCGTGAAACGTGAAACGTGAAACGTGAAACGTGAAAACGGCAGACGCAACAAGCCGTACTTCAGGAGACGTGAACTATGGAGCGCCGTAACGAACCCGTAGACCCGCGACTGATCCAACCCATCCTGCGCACCGGCGCTGGCTACTACCTGCTGGCCGCCTTTCTCTCCGCCGTGGTGGCCGCCGGACTCTACGTCTGGATCCGCCAGCTCCGCCTGGGGCTGGCCGTCACAGGGATGAACCACCCGGTGTACTGGGGCCTGTACATCACGAACTTCGTCTTCTTCATCGGCATCAGCCACGCCGGCACGCTGATCTCGGCCATCCTGCGCGTGACGGGCGCCGAGTGGCGACGGCCCATCACCCGCGCCGCGGAGGCCATCACCGTCTTCGCCCTGATCGTAGGCGCGGCCCAGGTGATCATCGATATGGGGCGGCCGGATCGTATCCTGAACGTTATCGCCTACGGTCGCTTCCAGTCGCCGCTGTTGTGGGACGTGACCTCGATCACCGTCTACCTGCTGGGCAGCATCACTTACCTCTACCTGCCCCTCATCCCTGACATGGCCATCCTGCGCGATAACCTGCCCGCGGATGCGCCGGCCTGGCGACGCCGGCTGTACACCCTGCTGGCCCTGGGCTGGCACGGCGGCCCGGAGCAGCGGCGCCGGCTGGAGCGCGCTGTAGGGGTCATGGCCGTGCTCATCATCCCCATCGCTGTCTCCGTGCACACGGTGGTCTCCTGGATCTTCGCCATGACCCTGCGGCCTATGTGGCACTCGACTATCTTCGGCCCCTACTTCGTCATCGGCGCCATCTACTCTGGCATCGCGACCATTCTCATTGCCATGGCCGTCATCCGCAAGGTGTTCCACCTGGAGGCCTATCTCAAGCCGCTGCACTTCCGCTACCTGGGGATGTTGCTCATCACCTTCAACGCTCTGTGGTTCTACTTCACCTTCGCTGAGTATCTGACGACGGGCTACGGTGGTGTGCCTCATGAGATGCGCGTCTTCAATGCCAAACTGAGCGGCGAATACCAAGCGGCGTTTTGGGCCATGGTGTTCTCCATGGCCGTGGCCTTCGTGATCCTGCTGCTGCCCCACCTGCCGGCACCCCGGCGTGTGCGGCTGCCCGCCTTCCGGCCTGGGTACGCCCTGGCCACCGCCGGAACGGCCCTGGCGGTGGCGTTGGTGATGGTGAGTCAGAACGTCTCCGGAGCCACGCAAGCCGGACTGGCACCGTCACCAGCGCTGACCCGGCTGCTGACGTGGCTGCTGGTGGTCCTGCTGCTCGGGTTCGGGGTCTCGGTGTTGCCCGTGCTGCGCCGCAACATCGTCGTCGGCACGGTCATCGCCGCCTTCCTGGTGGACCTGGGCATGTGGCTGGAGCGCTTCACCATCGTCGTGCCCACGGAGACGCGGCCCATGCTGGAGGGGTACACCATCGGCATCTACCATCCGACGGCGACGGAGTGGATCCTCACCGCCGCCAGCTTCGCCGGATTCGCGCTGCTCTACGTGATCTTCGTGAAGCTCTTCCCCATCATCTCCATCTGGGAGGTGCAAGAGGCGGAGGAGGTGATCCCGCAAATGGTGGAGAAGGTGAAGGGGTATTTGCCAGGGGTGTGATGGGGAAGGCTGGAGGTTGGGGACCGGAGATTGGGGATTGGGAAGGAGGAGCCCATGTTTGCTAGGTTGTTGACGGAGCCGGGGTTGGGTGGCCTGATCGTATTGGCGGCCCTGGTGCTCTGTTTGAGTTTCTATGGATCCCTGATCCTCTGGATCGCCCGGGCGAGACCGACGGAGGAAGCGACTCAAGCCGAGGGGTGGGAGCCTCACTATGAACACACGGGGCGCGTTCACCCATAGCCGACTCTACACCTTGCTGGCCCGTGCTTTCATGCCCCCACAAGCGGGGACGGCGTTGTGCGCCCCAAACGAGATAGCCCTGTTGGGACTCACCCTACCCAAGGAAGCCAAGGCGCTCACAGCAGTGTGGCGCGGAGATGGCGATCTGGCGTCTGTTTACCGGCGGCTCTTCATCGGTCCGGCCCGCCCCCGGGTGGATGCGTACGAATCGTGCTACCGGGATGCGGAGCGGCGCCTTGCCGGGCCTTGGGCGGCCCAGGTGGCAGCCCTCTACGCCGAGGAGGGGTTGGCCGTGGAGGGCCTTCTGCCCGATCACATCGCCGCCGAACTGGCCTTTATGGCCCACCTGGCCGCCCAAGAGGAGGCAGCGGCAAGCGTGGGAGACGAGGAGGAGGCGCGGCGGTATCGCGATGCTCAGGCGGCCTTCCTGCGCGACCACCTGTTGGTCTGGGGGCCGACCTTCTGCCGGCGGCTGGCGCGGGAGGCGGAGCACCCATTTTACGCGGCGCTGGCCCGCCGGCTGGCCGCCTGGCTGGAGGAGGAGGCGGAGCGCTTCGGCTTGCGACGGGCGGACGCTGGGCCGCCGGCCTACCCGGTGGCGGTGAAGGCGCGCCTGTGTACCTTGTGCGGCGTGTGCGCCGAGGCCTGCACGCCTGGGGCGCTGCGCTTGCGCTGGGCGGATGGTGAGGCACAGCTATACCTGGTGTCGGAAGCGTGCACCGGCTGCCGGCTGTGCGCCGAGGTCTGCCCCTTCAAGGCGCTGCGGCTGGGAGAGCAGCCGACAGCCGGGGT
>RFJM01000088.1 GCA_003694905.1 Caldilineae bacterium | reverse complement strand
GGGCTGGAAGTGCCGCCCGAGCAGGCTGCGGGGTTGGTGGCTTTCAGCGCCAATGAGGTGCCCTTCCTGGGTCCGTACCTGCGCATCCGCTATCTGCCCCGGCCCACACCGACGGTCACGCCCACGCCGACGGTCAGCGCGAGCCAGGGAGGATCGCTGTATCTGCCCTATCAGTTGCGCTAGCCCCGGGGTCGCGGTCAACGGTGTGAGGGGTAAATCTGCGGATCGCGAGGGCCGCGGAGGGGCCGGCGCCCGCCCGCCGACTTCGTCGGCGGCGCCCCGCCGCCGCAGGCCGCCTGATTTGTGCTGAGCACAGGGGTTGGAGCGGCGGCGGGGCAACGGGCGGAGCCCGTGCGGGCGCCGGCCCCACACCGCTGCTGCAGCAACAGCGTTCTGCTCCCCCTGCCCTTGCTGCACGTCGGGGTTTCCCCGCCCCCAGTGGTACAATAGCGGCAACCCTGTCTACATCCCCGAATGCACCATGTCCCCTGATCTGCAGTCCGAGATCGACGAAATTATCCGGTGCGCCCTGACGGAAGACATCGGCTCGGGCGACATCACCACCGAGAGCATCATCCCCGCCGATGCCTCCTATCGCGGGCGCTTCATTGCCAAGGCCGACGGCGTCGTGGCGGGCCTGGCGGTTGCTTCTCGCGTCTTCCGGCTTCTGGACGAGCGCATCGTATTTCACCCTGCTGTTGCCGATGGTGCAGCCGTGTCCGCCCACACCGAAATCGCCCGTATCTCCGGCCCGGGCCGCGCCATCCTCGGCGGCGAGCGCACTGCCCTCAACCTCCTGCAGCGCATGTCGGGCATCGCCACACAGACACGGGCCTATGTTCAGGCTGTAGCCGGCACGGGCGCCGTCATCCTCGACACGCGCAAAACCGCGCCGGGCTTGCGGCGACTCGACAAGATGGCCGTCCGTCTCGGTGGTGGGAGCAACCATCGTTTTGGCCTGTTTGATATGGTCCTCATCAAAGACAACCACATCGCAGCCGTGGGCAGCATCACCGAGGCCGTGCGCCGCGTCCGCGCCTGCGATAACTTACATCGCCCTATCGAAGTCGAAGTAAGCGATCTGGAGCAACTGCGCGAGGCCCTCGCCCTCTCGGTTGATCGCATCATGCTGGACAACATGAGCCTCGACGTGATGCGCGAGGCAGTGCGTATCACCGCCGGTCGTGTTCCCCTGGAAGCGTCCGGCAATGTCAGCCTGGCCACTGTGGCCGCCATTGCTGCCACAGGTGTCGACTACATTTCCGTCGGCGCCCTCACCCACTCTGTCACGGCACTCGACATCAGCCTGGAACTCGAGCCCGGTCCCTGACAGACCCTCAACATCCCGTCCCCCGGGAGGTCCAAATGACCCTGCAACAACTCAATCGCACCCCTACCTCGGTGGAAGAAATCTACCGCGAAATGAAAGCCAAACTTCACGACATCGTACCCGATGTCGAATTGCGCATCAAAGCCGAACTCGCCTACGAAATCCACCAACTCAAAAAAGAACGCAACGCCGTCATCCTCGGTCACAACTACATGGAGCCTGCCCTTTATCACTCCATTCCCGACTTCGTCGGCGACTCCCTCCAACTCAGCCGGCTGGCGGCCGAGACAGACAAGGATGTGATCGTCTTCTGTGGCGTCGAATTCATGGCCGAGACCGCCAAAATCCTCAATCCCACCAAGACGGTCCTGATTCCATCGGACAAAGCCGGATGTTCCCTCGCTTCCAGCATCACCGCCGAGGACGTACGGGCCCTCAAAGCCCGATTTCCCGGCGTACCGGTCGTTACCTACGTCAACACTTATGCTGATGTCAAAGCCGAAAGTGACATCTGTTGTACTTCCAGCAATGCGGCCGCAGTCGTCAACTCCCTCGACAGCGACACCGTCATCTTTATCCCGGACGAATACCTGGCCCGCAACGTCGCTCAGGAGACGGGCAAGCGCATCATCTTCCCCTCCAGACTCCCCAATCCCGACGCCATCCAGCCGGGCAGCTTCGACATCATCGGCTGGCACGGTCGCTGCGAGGTACACGAACAATTCACCATCGAGGACATCCACAGCGTTCGCCAGCAGTTCCCCGACGTCGTCATCCTCGCCCATCCCGAGTGCAGTCCTGAAGTCGTGGCCGCCTCTGACTTCTCGGGCAGTACTTCCGCGATGATCCGATTCGTCAGAGAAACGCAGGCCCCTCGTTTCCTCCTGCTGACCGAATGCTCGATGGGCGACAACATCGCCGCCGAACTGCCCGACATGGAAATGCTGCGTCTCTGCAGCGTGCGCTGTCCCCATATGAATCAGATCACCATGGAAGAAACACGAGACGCCTTGCGCTACCTGCGCTACCAGATCGAGGTCCCCGAAGACATTCGCGTGCGGGCCCTGGCCGCTGTGGAACGCATGCTCGCCATCGGCTGACGAGAAACGGAACGTGTGCCATGTCCTCTGAACTGCTCGAAACCGATGTTCTGGTACTCGGTAGCGGCATAGCCGGTTGCACCGCTGCCCTGGTCTTGGCCGATGCCGGTGTGGCCGTCACCCTCGTGACTCGCAGCCGGCAGCCCCACGAGTCCAACACCTACTATGCGCAGGGGGGCATCATCTATCGGGCCCGAGACGACTCCCCCGACAAGCTGGCGGAAGACATCATGCGCGCCGGAGCAGGGCATTGCAACCCGCGCGCCGTGCGTATCCTGGCCGAACAGGGCCCCATCCTCTTCCGTCGCATCTTGCAGGAACGCGTCCAGGTCCCGTTCGACCGCGACGAATCCGGTGAGCTCTCTCTCGTCCGCGAGGGAGGGCACTCACTGGCTCGAATTGCCCATGCGGCCGATGCCACCGGCAAGGCCATAGAAGTCGCCTTGATCCGGACCGTCTCCCAGCATCCCAACATCCGCCTGCTTGCCGGACACACGGCCGTCGACCTCCTCACCCCGTCACACCACGCCCGCAACCGTCTGGCCGTCTACGAGCCGCGCTCGGTCGTGGGAGCCTATCTCTTCGAGCAAGACCACGACCGCGTGCGGCGCTGTCTGGCCCGGTGTACCGTCCTGGCCACCGGCGGCCTCGGCCAGATCTTCCTGCGTACCACCAACCCCGAAGGCGCACGGGGTGACGGCATCGCCATGGCCAACCGCATCGGTGCACGCATCATCAACGCCGAATTCATCCAGTTTCACCCCACCACCTTTCATCTTCCGCACGCGCCCCACTTCCTCATCTCCGAGGCCGTGCGCGGTGCCGGCGCGCGGCTGGTCCACGCCAACGGCGAACCCTTCATGCAGAAATACGACCCCGAATGGAAGGATCTCGCCCCGCGCGACATCGTAGCCCGCAGCATCCATACCGAAATGCTCGAACGCGGCGTCCAGAACGTCTACCTGGACCTGGCCAGCTACATCCCCAGAGAAACCATCTTCGAACACTTTCCCACCATCTACCGGCACTGCAAAGCCTACGACATCGACATCACCCGCGACCTGGTGCCCGTCGTCCCCGCTGCGCACTACTCGTGTGGTGGCGTGTGGGTGGACGAGTGGGGCAGGACCACCGTCGATCGGCTTTACGCCATCGGCGAAGTCTCCTGCACCGGCGTCCACGGCGCCAACCGTCTTGCCAGCACCTCTTTGCTCGAAGGCCTGGTCTGGGGCGTGCGCGCTGCCGAAGACATTCTGGCTCGCCTTCCCGGCCTGTCCCTTCATGATCCTGACGACATCCCTCCCTGGCACGATGACGGGCAATTTGCCCCAGATCCTGCGCTCATCGCTCAGGACATGAGCTCCATTCAGCACATCATGTGGAATTATGTGGGCCTTGTCCGCACCACCCACCGTCTCAAACGCGCCCGGGCCGAGCTACGCCATCTGGAGACCGAGATCGAGGACTTCTATCGCGTGGCACGGCTCAGCGATGCCCTCATCGGCCTGCGCAACGCCGTACGCACCGCCATCGTCGTGACCATCGCTGCCTGGCGCAATCGCCAGAGCATGGGCACCCACTATCGCCTGGACTGAGACCACGCTTGGCGGATCTCGGATACCCGCGGCACCAACACGGGGCCATGGCGCCGCGACAATTTTAAGCAAAAACCCTGCCATGCCCCCTTGACAAAAGCGGGTAATCCATTGTATCCTGAACCATATGAAAACGATATCATGATATCGTTTCATGATATCGTTTTGTTCTCCCGCCTTCCACAAACACAAGGGAACTGTTTGTGACGACCATCAGCGATGTCGCAAAACGTGCGGGCGTGTCACCGGTGACCGTCTCCCGTGTCATCAACAACACGGGCAATGTGAGTCCGGCAACAAGGGCGAAAGTAGAGCGCGCCATCCGGGAACTCGGCTATGTGCCCAGCGGGGTTGCCCAAAGCCTTCGTTCCAAACGCACCCGCACCCTCGCCCTCATCGTTCCCGACATCCAGAATGCCTTCTGGACTACGGCGGCTCGCGGCGTTGAGGACGCAGCACAAAGCCGCGGCTACTCCGTCTTCCTCTGCAACACCGACGAAAGCGCGGCCAAACAGAAACACTACCTCGACGCCGTCATCAGCCAGCGCGTTGACGGCGTCATCATCGCACCCTACGATAAAGACGCCACCACTCTCCTCCCCCTCAAACGCCGCAACATCCCCACCGTAGTCATCGACCGCTACATCGAGGGCTGGGACGTCGATACCGTGAGCGGCGACTCCATCTCCGCCGCGCGCGCCCTGGTCAAACACCTCATCGACCTGGGTCATCGCCGCATTGCCGTCATCTCCGGGCCTTTGGGTACCTCCACGGCAGCCGACCGTCTGGCCGGATACCAGATCGCCCTGGCAGAGGCCGGCATCCCCTACGATCCCGACCTGGTCAAGTACGGCGAATTCCGCGCCATCTCGGGCGAGCGACTCACCCATGAACTCCTCAACCTGGACGACAGGCCCACCGCTATCTTCGCCGCCAACAACGCCATCGCCATGGGCGTTATCGATGCCTTGGATGCGCGGGGCATGCGCATCCCGCGCGACATGGCCCTCGTCTGCTTCGACGACCTGCCCAACACCTCCCGGCTCTTCCCCTTCCTCACCGTCGTTGTTCAGCCCGCCTACGAGATCGGCGCCAACGCAGCCCAGCTC
>RFJM01000087.1 GCA_003694905.1 Caldilineae bacterium | reverse complement strand
ACCCACGCCCCCACCGGAGCCTATCAAGATCGGCTACATGAATGACCTCAGCGGTCCGCTGGCCCTCTTCGGTAACGAGGCATGGGAAGGCTTCCAGATCGGGCTGGACTATGCCACCGATGGTACCCGCGAGGTCAACGGCCGTCCGCTCGAGGTGGTGATGCGGGACGATGCCAGTGATGTGGAGGCAGGTGCCTCCGCGGCCCGCGAACTCATCGAGGCCGAAGGCGTGGACATCCTGGCCGGCGTAACCAGTTCGGCCCTGGCGCTCCAGGTGCAGCAGATCGCCGACGAAAATGAGATCGTATACCTGGCGGGACCGGCCGCGTCCATGGATATCACCGGCAAGAACTGGAATCCCCACACGTTCCGCGTATGCCGGAACTCGGCGCAGGATGCGGCAGTGATGGCGGGTTGGGCCATCGAGAACATCGGCAAGAAGTACATCATCTTTGCCGAGGACTATGCCTTTGGTCAGGCCACCGCGGCAGCCTACCAGGCCGCCATCACGGCTATGGGCGGCGAGTTCCTCACCGAGGAACCCATCTTTGCCCCCAGCGACACCACCGACTTCACCCCCTACGTCCAGCAGATCCTGGAACTGCAGCCTGACGGCATCGTCCTGATCTGGGCCAGCAACACCACCGGCCAAATCCTGCTCGAGCAGTTCGAGGCCCAGGGCATTGCCGGCAACATTCCCTATGTGACCGGCTTCTTCTCCAACGACGTAGTACGCACCATGAACCCGGGCGTCATCGGCAGCATCGGCTACATCGTCTATCACTACACCCTGCCGAACACCCCTGCTAACGATTTCCTCACCGAACAGTACAAAGAGCGCTTCGGCGGCCCGCCCGATCTCTTCAGCGAATGCGGCTTTGCCACGGCTCAGGCCATCGTGGAAGGGCTCAAGAAGACCGGCGGTGACCCCGGCGATACGGCCCTCATCCCCGCGCTGGAAGGCCTGAGCTTTGAGGGCGTGCGAGGGGACGTACACCATCCGCGCCGAGGACCATCAGGCGCTGGCTCCACAGTACATCGTGGAACTGGTCAGCGTCGATGATCCCGAAGATCGCTTCTTCAAACTGGTCGCCGAAGTGGGTGCCGAGGAGAGCGCGCCTCCCTGCGTTGCCCCCAACTGCCAGTAGACCTTTCTGTCATTACCCCACCTCTCTCCCCCGCTGCGGTTGGGCAGCCGGGGGAGAGAGGCACCGCCGCGGCCCAATGCAGCCCCAAGGGAAGCGTCCCGCATGACTGAAGCCCAGGTTATCCTCGAGACGCGCGATCTATCCAGACATTTCGGCGGCCTCAAGGCGGTGGACGGCGTCAATCTGCAGATCTACCAGGGTGAGCTGCACTCGATCATCGGCCCCAACGGTGCCGGCAAAACCACACTCTTCAATTTGCTCAGCAGCACCCTCAAGCCTACACGCGGGCGGGTGTTCTTCAAGGGCAGGGATATCACCCATCTGCCCCCCTATCGCATGGCCCATCTGGGCATTGGCCGTTCCTATCAGATCACCAACATCTTTCCGTCGCTGACGGTATTCGAGAATGTGCGGGTAGCTGTGCAAGCCCTGGGCAAACACAATTTCAACCCCCTGACGCCCATCGAGCAGTTTCAGGAGTATCGCGAGCAGGCCCTGGAAGCGCTGGAGTTGACCGGGCTAACGCATGTGGCGGCAGTGCCTGCCCTGGCGCTCAGCCATGGGGATAAGCGCAAGCTGGAGCTCGCCATCTTGCTGGCCCAGAACCCCGAACTCCTGTTGCTGGATGAGCCTACCTCCGGTCTGGCCGGCGAAGATGTCCCCGAGTTTATGCAACTGATCGAGCGGATCCACCGCCAGGGGCAGAAGACCACGGTGTTGGTCGAGCACAATATGAATGTGGTCATGTCGCTCTCCGACCGGATCACGGTTATGCATCAGGGGCAGATCCTGGCCGTGGGTACGCCGCAGGAGATCAGCCAGAACCCCGAGGTGCAGAAGGCCTATCTGGGCGAGATGTACGCCGGGATCGAGCAGGCAGGGCCGGGAGGAGAGATGGCATGAGCGAGCTGTTGGAGGTGCGCAACATCCACACCTACATCGGACAGTTCCACATCCTCCAGAATGTGAGCTTCGATGTGCCGGCCCAGAGCATCACGGTATTGTTGGGGCGCAACGGCGCAGGCAAAACCACCACCCTGCGCACCATCATGGGGCTGACGCCTGCCTCCGCCGGAGTGATTCGCCTGAACGGAATCGAGATCCAGAACAGGCGGCCCTACGAGATCGCGCAGATGGGTATCGGGTTCGTGCCCGACTACCGGGCCGTGTTCCGCCAACTGACGGTGGAAGAGAATCTGCGTCTGGCAGAACGCAAGCCGGGCGATCTGCAGCGCAAGCTCGGCTTCATCTTCCAGATCTTCCCCGATCTGGAACGGCTGTATCACTGGCCCGGAGGTCAGCTTTCGGGCGGTCAGCAGCAGATGCTGGCGGTGGCGCGAGCGCTGGTGCCGGACAACCACCTGCTGCTGATCGATGAACCCAGCGAGGGGCTGGCACCGGTCATCGTGGAACAGATGATGGAGGCGATTCGTCAGCTCAGCGATCAGACCACGGTCTTGCTGGTCGAGCAGAATTTCCACGTGGCCAGCCATCTGGCCGACCGCTATGTGATCATCGAGGACGGTCGCTCTGTCCACCATGGGCAGATGGCCGACCTGGTCGCCGATCGCGGCCTGATCACCCGCTATCTCGCAGCAGCCTGACCATGACTACCAAGCTTCGTTCCGGGTTCTGGCGCCAGTCGCTGCTGATTGCAGGGCTGTTCGCGATAGCCCTGTTGGCACTCAATTTTCTCATCTTCGACACGGGCATCGTGGCCGTGGTGCTGCTCTCGGGTTTCTATCAGGGCATGTTGTTTTTCCTGGTGGCCGCGGGCATGTCCATCGTGTTCGGCCTGCTGGATGTGCTGAATCTGGCGCAAGGCTCGTTCTTTATGCTGGGCGCGTATGTGGGCTTTGCCATCTACAACGCCCTGCCCGAGGGGACACCCATCACGGTGCGTTTCGTAGCGGCCCTGGTGGGGGCAGTGGTGTTCGGCGGCGTGCTGGGAGCCGGGGTCGAGATAGCATTGCTGCGACCGCTCTATGTGCGCCCCATCTTCCAGATCGTGCTGACCTTTGGCCTGGCTACTGCCATCACCGAGCTTGTTCGCGGCATCTACGGGCCCTCGGGTCTGGTACCGGTGGAGCCGCCGGCCGCCCTCAACACCACCATCGCAGTCATGCGAGGTCAATTCGAGACCTACCGGCTGTTCATCATCGCCGTAGGCTTGGTGCTGATGATCGGCATTTCCTTGCTCTTGCAACGCACACGGCTGGGGATCATCATCCGCGCCGGCGTGCAGGACAGCCAGATGGTGGAGGCGCTGGGGATCAATGTTCGCCGCGTATTTACCCTGGTCTTCGCTCTGGGCACGGCCGTAGCCGCGTTGGGCGGCATGACGGCGGCACCCTTTCTGGGCGCCTATCCCGCCATGGGCGAGCAGTTCTTGCTGACGGCGATCATCGTCATCGTCATCGGCGGCATGAGTAGCTTCGAGGGCACGGCCATCGCCGCTCTGCTGGTGGGACTGACCCGCGCCACGGTGGAACAGATATCGCTGCAATACCTGAATACGCCCATCCTGGCCAGCATTTCCATCCTGGTTTTCATGGTTGTCGTCCTCCTGGTTCGCCCCACAGGATTGTTCGGAAGAGAGGCATGACCACGTCATTACTTGCCAAACGCAGCGGCGGGCGCCTGGCGCTGCTCCTGGCCCTGGCGCTGTTGCTCATCCCCTACCTGCACGCGTTGGCAACCGGTCAGCCCGAGACGGGTTCGGCCGGGTTGGCCGCCCTCCACAGCCGCGCCGAATCCGTCTATTGCGCCAAAGGCTCCACTCCCACCGGCACCATTTTGCTGGTGGAAACCCTGCTGATCGCGGTGGCGACGCTGCTCGCCCGCGGTTGGAAAACTCACGGCAATCCCTTGCAGGAGGGGCTGGCCCGACACGGGCCGTATCTCTTTGTCTTCCTGCTTCTGACAACGATTCCTTTTCTGCTGGCCTGGCGAACCGGCTCTTCGGCCTGCACGCGAGGCAAGGCCTTCTTCTGGGAATCGGTGTTCATCGACGTGTTCATCCTCGCCATCCTGGCCATCAGCTACAACCTGCTGTTTGGTTTCGCGGGCATCGTATCCTTTGGGCACGCGGCCTTCTTCGGGATGGGCGCCTACACGGTTGGGCTGCTGATGAAGCATCTGGCCTTTCCCTGGGTTGCGGCAGTGATCGTGGCCCTGCTGGTGGGTGTGGTGATCGCTCTGATCAAGGGGGTCGTGGGGCTGCGCATCCGGGGGCTCTACTTCGCGCTGTTTACGCTGGCCTTCGCGGAGGTCTTCTTCCTGCTGGCCGGCAACCGTATTCTGGTGGACATCACCGGTGCGGAGGACGGGTTCACCTTCGCCGTGCCCGACTTCCTGAACATGACCAAGAACCGCCTGTTCTTCTACTACTTGACGCTGGTGCTCATGGCCCTGGCCTTCTGGCTGGTGCGGCGACTGATGGGCTCTCCAACCGGCCAGGTGCTGCGCGCCCTGAGAGACAACGAGGAACGCGCGCGCATGCTGGGCTACAACACCTTCACCTTCAAGCTGATCGCGCTGGTATTGGCCGGCATCCTGGCGACCGGCGCCGGTGTCCTGCGGGGTATCGCCCTGAAAGGGGCCAGCCCCAATGTCCTGGGCGTGGGATTCACCTTCGACCCCCTGCTGGCCACCATCATCGGCGGTATCGGCACCTTCTCTGGGCCGGTGCTGGGGGTGTTCATCCTGCGGCTGGTCGAACAGATGCTGCGGGATACCGTCCTCACTCTCGGCAGCGTGCAGATCGACATAGGCGAGCGTTGGGCGTTGATCCTGGGTGTAATCTTCATCATCATCGTGCTGGCGTTTCCCAAAGGCATCGTGGGAACGCTGCAGGAACAGTACAGGCGGCGCAAAGGAGGTTGACATGGCTTTTGCCGTGAACGATGGCGTGCGGCTCTTCTGGCGTGAACGGGGTAGTGGCGCACCGCTGCTGATGATCCAGGGCCTGGGGTATCCTTCGGACATGTGGCACCACGTCGAGCCCTGTCTGGCCGAGCACTTTCGTCTCATTCTCTTCGACAACCGCGGGGTGGGCCGCAGCGACGTCCCCGAAGGCGTGTATCCGCTGGAGGTGATGGCAGCCGATGCGGCCGCGGTCTTGGATGCCGCGGGTGTGGAGAAAGCCCACGTAATGGGCATCTCGATGGGCGGCTACATCGCCCAGGAGTTCGCGCTCAGATATCCCGATCGGGTCCGGGGCCTGGTGTTGGGTTGTACTTCCTGTGGTGGCGAGCAGGCGGTTCCTGCTTCGCAAGAGGTGCTGGATCTGGTGGCCGCCCGCGCGCACATGTCGCCCGAAGAAGGGATCCGTGTCCTGGTACCCTATATCTACTCGGCCTATACGCCCCAGGAAGTCATCGAGGCCGATCTGGCCATTCGGCTGCGCACTTATCCCGATCCCAAAGGCTATCTGGGCCAGTTGCAGGGCATCTATCGTTGGAGTTCGTACGAAAGGCTGGGCGAGATCCAGGCACCCACCTTGATCCTGCACGGGCGCGAAGATCGGCTGGTGCCTCCGGAAAATGCCAGAATCCTGGCCGAGGCCATTCCCACTGCCCGCCTGGAGCTGCTGGATCGCGCCAGCCACATTTTCTTCAGCGATCGTCCGCAGCGGACCTGCGAGCTGGTCGCCACCTTTCTGCAAGAGGTCGGCTGACACATGTGCCGGGCGGGAGCACGGTGCCGGCCGGGGTGGGGTTGTAATCCGGCCCTGCATCGGTCCGGATTTTCCAGTCCGCGTCGTCTGCTGCGCGGCAGGCAGCTCATTGTTCGCCGGTGCAAGCCCCGAGAAGACTCTTGCCCGGGGGCCTGCTGAGCTCCGGGTCGCCCCAACGCCGGCAGTATCATACCCGGCATCGGCCTGAAGGTTGATCCCAACCCTCGCCTTGTGCTATCGTACAGGCCAGCATGACGACCCCGCCTGAGCAGAGAATACGAACGCTTCTGACAACCTTATACGGCGAGGAAGTGGGTGAGCGGTGCTGGCTGCGATTGCGCCGTCGTCTGGAATCCTGGCGCGCGCAGATTGCCGCGCAGCCCGCCCGGCGCCCCGCGAAGCTCAGCGAACAAGACGCCATCCTCATCACCTATGGCGACCAGTTCAACGACCCGCCGGAGCCGCCCCTGCGCACGCTGAAGCGCTTTCTCGACCGGCATCTTGCCGGCTGCATCAGCGGGGTGCATATCCTGCCCTGCTTCCCCTATTCTTCGGACGATGGCTTCGCGGTCATCGATTTCATGCGGGTGGACCCCGGCCTGGGAGACTGGGACGATATCGCCGCGCTGGGGCAAGACTACCGGATCATGCTGGACGCGGTGATCAATCACGTCTCGGCCCAGAGCGCCTGGTTCCAGGCGTTCCGCCGGGGCGAGAAGCCCTACGCCGACTACTTCATCCGGGTGGCGCCGGACACAGACCTGAGCCAGGTGGTACGTCCACGCGCCCTGCCTCTGCTGACCCCGGTGGAGACCGAGAACGGCGTCCAGCAGGTGTGGACGACTTTCAGCGCCGATCAGGTCGACCTGAACTACGCCAACCCTGACGTGTTGCTGGATATCACCGATGTTTTGCTGGAATACGTGCGGCGAGGCGCCGAGATCATCCGGTTGGACGCCATCGCCTATCTGTGGAAGGAAGTGGGCACCCCGTGCATCCACCTGCCCCAGACCCACCTCGTCATCAAACTCTGGCGGGCGGTGTTGGATGCCGTGGCGCCGGACGTGCTTCTGATCACCGAGACGAATGTGCCGCACGCCGAGAACGTCAGCTATTTCGGCCAGCCCCTTCCGGGCAGCGATAGGACCGACGAAGCCCAGTTGGTCTACAACTTCACTCTGGCCCCCCTGACTTTGCATGCTTTACACACGGGCGACGTCCGGCGCCTGCAGGAATGGGTCGCGACGCTCAGCACACCGGTAGCCGGAGCAATGTATTTCAATTTCATCGCCTCGCATGATGGCATCGGGGTTCGCCCGGCCGAGGGTATCCTCAGCCCCGAAGAGGTCCAGGCCCTGGTCGACCGCACCCTGGCGCACGGCGGCCAGGTGAGTTACAAGGGCGACGCCGACGGCAGTCGCAGCGTTTACGAACTGAATACGACCCTCTACGATTTCCTGAACGATCCGGCCCGGCCTCAACCGCAGGTTGATGTACGCCGCTTCCTCGCCTCGCAGGTGATCCTGCTATCTCTGGCAGGGATCCCCGGCATCTATGTGCATAGCTTGTTCGGCTCGCGCAATTGCCATCATTGCTATGCCGAGACGGGCCGTGTGCGCTCGTTGAACCGAGAGAAATTCGAGCTGTCCGATTTGGAAGCGCGACTGCGATCCCCCCGACACCATGAGGGACGCGTGTTCGCAGGTTACCGCCGGCTGTTACGGGTTCGCCGCACCCGGCCGGCTTTCCGTCCCGACGGACAGCAACGGGTTCTTCATCTTCACCGGGCCGTGTTCTCGCTGTTGCGTAGTGCCCCGGTGGGGGAAGGGAGCGTTGAGACCGACGTCCTCCTCTGCCTGGTGAACGTGTCGCCCAATGCGGTGCAGGTGCGTCTGCCCGCGGAACTTGGCTACGGCCACCGCTGGCGTGATCTGCTGTCCGGCGACCATTTGGTAGAAAGTGTAGTACCCCTGCGCGGTTATCAGAGTCGCTGGCTGGTGCCCGACGATGAGAACAACGAAGCCGGTCCTGCAGGACCGGCTTGAGAGGCGACGGCGGGACTCGAACCCGCGATCGGGGTTTTGCAGACCCCTGCCTTAACCAACTTGGCTACGTCGCCGGTGTTGGATAGTATTTTACTGAAAGTATGCCGGCTTTGTCAAACAACCCGTCACGAGGGGGGTGCATTTCAGGATGGGGGCAACCTGCAGGAGAGGCATTCCAGCCCGGCGCCGCCGCCAGTCCTGAGCAGCGCCGCATGGTAAGCTGAAACGGCGGCGGTTTGTCCGGTCGTGTGTGGCCGCAGCTT
>RFJM01000086.1 GCA_003694905.1 Caldilineae bacterium | reverse complement strand
GGGTAGCGGTGGGGGTGGATGTGGCCGTGGGTGTGAGGGTCGGTGTGGGGGTGGGGGTAGGATTGGGGTCCTGCCAGCGCAGGATGGTGCCGGCATCACCGGCTGCCCAGGCATGGGGCACGACGGGGAAGCTAACGGCATGCAGGTCAAAGCCTGTACCTGTATCGTCTGCCTGCCAGGTGGTCCCCCCATCACCGGTGTGGAGGACGGTCCCGAGATCGCCCACGGCCCAGCCGTTGTCGGCATCGAGAAAGGCAAGACCACGCAGGGTGCGTGTTGTCCCACTGTTTTGGGGAGTCCAGGTTTGCCCGCCGTCGGTGGTGTGCAAGATGATGCCGTCAGTTCCGGCCGCCCAGCCTCGAGTCGGATCGACGAAGGCCAGGGCGTAGAAGCTCGAGGTTATGCCCAGGGTCTGGGTGGTCCATGTGTTGCCGCCATCGCTCGTGTGGAGGATGGCGCCGCCCGAGCCGGCTGCCCAGGCGTTGTTGGCGTCGGTTGCAGCCAGGGCATAGACAGTGGGGTTGCCGGGGAGGGATTGAGGGAGCCAGTCGCTACCGTTGTAGTGGTGAATAACGCCTTGCTCGCCTGCCACCCACCCGTTGTCGCGGCCGGCGAAGGTCAGGGCGTAAAAGTTCTGAGGGAAGAGGCTGGTGTAGGGCGTCCACGAAGAACCTCCGTTGGTGGTACGGCGCAGCAGGCCGTCCGCGCCGGCAATCCAGCCGGCGGTGGGGCTGAAGAAGTGCAGGGCATAGATGGCTTTGTCGGTGCCGGTGGGAAGCCGGACCCAGTCGAGCCCTCCCACGGGCGAGAGGAGGAACACGCCGGCATCACCGGCAGCAAAGCCCATCTGCGCATCGAGAAACTGGATGGCGCGGAGGCGGACGCCTGTATGGCTGGTCTGGCGCAGCCAGTCGCTGCTTCCGTCGGGGATGTATTGCTCGGCTTGAGGAGTGAGGCGGGGGGCAAGGGCAGGGCGGGCCCGCACTCCGGGAAGCGCAAGCAGAGCCGCCAAGACCAGGAGGAGAAAAATCAGGGTAATGGTGTGACGCATGAGAGCGAAGCGAGGTAATGGGATAGAGGGAGAATCATGGGTGTGCGCCCTAACATACCTGCAATAAAGGATCCGGGCAAGCGCGGGTGACCGGCGGGGCTATGTTGGAGAAGCGAGGCACGAGATATGCGAACAAGGAAGGGAGGATCGATCCGGGCCTTGGGCTGCCCCAAGTATATCGATCGTGGTTGAAAAGGAGATGAAGAGCGAAGCCGTGCAAGATGACAGTTTATTCAGAATAGGGTTATGGGTGGTGGACCGCCGCGGACGTCGATTTGGACAGAATTGACAGTAACTTCACCATGGTCTGTGAGTCTAACATGATAGAAGCACCCTGGAAGACTCCGGGCCGAGATGTCATGTCCGACAAGAGTTTCTTTGCCACAGTTCCCGTCAGTCGTTCGCGGGCGGCGGGCCATGCCGAGCATGGTTCGACCCGGCAGGCCGAGGCACGCGCCCGGGCCCTGCGGCGCTGCTCGACACACGGGGCGGAAGTGATGGCGGGGGAGGGGTCCGAGCAGGAGCAGGCGCCGAGCCTGGTGCCAGAAGTGGAGGAGCTTTGCGTTGCCGCAGCGGATGATGAGAATCCGAAGGCACGGGGGGCTATGGTGTATAATGTCAGATGCGAGCAGCCGGCGTTGCCGCCCCATGTTGCCGGCGGCAAGAATGGACTGTACGCAAGGATTCGGCATGCCCGGAATCAGTATCATGAACAGATCCCTTTCTTGCGAACGGCCGGGCAACGGCTGCGGCCGCATACCCGGAAGTCTCTGTTGCGAAGCACTCCACAGGCGCCGTCCGACGGTCCGAGGGATGCCGTTGTGGACGGCGACATGCACGCGCGGGCGACAAAGGAGGAGGGGGCGAGAGTGAAAGGTCGCACTGGAGAACGGAATGTCCACACAGGCCCGGCAGGCCGAGGAGAAGCGCTGGCCATGGCGGCTCGCGCGCTGAAGACCGCCGCGCCCCTCTGGGCGACATCGGACAGCGAGCAGGTGCCGGCCGTACTGCTTGATGCGCTGGCCCGGTTGATCGGCTGGGACGAAGCACTCATCTTGCTGTGCGAAGGGGAGAAGTTGGTGCCGTCCGAGAAGCGGGGTGAAACGGCCGCGGCCTGCGGCCGGGTGCTGTTGGAGGAACAGTATTCGGATCTGAAGAGGCTGCTGCAGGAGAAGGTACTCGAGCAGCAGGAGGCTGTGCTCGTTCCTCCGTCGGTGCTGGCAGCGATGGATTTACCCCACGGCATGGCCGGCGGCATGCTTCTGCCATTGTCTGCCCGCGGCGAAGTATACGGCGCGGTGCTGCTGCTGGCAGGGGATGCGGATGGCTACGATGAGCCGGCGCTGGCGACGGCGGAAGTTCTGGCGGGGCTGGCGGCCGAGGCCCTGCACCGCTCGCAGGCGTGGGAAGCGTTGAGAGGGCAGGCGCGCGAGCTGGAAGCGCTGCAGGCTCTTTCGCGGGCACTACGGCGGGCCCATTCTGTGGACGCGATGATACCCATCTTGCTGGAGGTCGTGACCTCCTATCTGCAAGGGGATCGGAGCTGCCTGCTGTTGGTTCAGCCGCAGGAACAGGCCGCCGTCGTGCAAGGTTGCTATCCCTATGAGCCCGAGTTGATCGGCCAGAGGTTGTCTCTTGAAGCGGGAATTGGCAAGCTGCTCTCGGCTCGCGGGGAGGTCTATGTGTCGGCGGATTGGCGCAAAGATGGGAGACTGCGGCTCCCCGCTGCGGTGAAGCGCTACCTGGAGGAGATCACCACCAGCGTCTGGTTGCCACTACAGTTTGAGGGGCGGCTTCTGGGTATCTTCCAGTTAGGATATGCTGAGACGCGAGCTATGGGTACGGCCGAGAAGCGTATCCTGACAGCTTTGATGGATGTGGCAGCCGTGGCCATCACCCGTCTGCACCAACAGGAGGCATTGGCCGAAGAGCTTAACCGGCGGACCCGCGAGATGCAACAACGTCAGCAGGTGTCCGAAGGCCTGCGCTACATCCTTACCATTTTGAACTCCAACCGCCCTCTGGAAGAAGTATTGGAGTACATCGTCTCTCAGGCGTGCTGGCTGCTGGATACGACCACCGGCGCCGTGCACCGCTGGCATCCCGATACCGGTACCCTCTCGGTTCAGGTCACTCACGGTCTCCCGGTGGGCTTCTCGGTGGAAAAGAGCATCCCCCTTGGCAAGGAAGTGGTGATGCATGCCATCCAGACCCGCGAGTCCGTCGCCATTGGCGAGTTCCACCCTACCGACCAGTTTCCGGAAACGGATGGCACCCTGGCCAGGAAGCTGGCCGCCTACTATCAGGCCATGCTGGCTTCCCCCATCATCATCAGCGATGAAGTATACGGTTGTCTGGTGCTCTATTTTCCCGAACCCCACGATTTCACCGACGAAGACATCTATCTGGCCACCACCTTTTGCGATCAGGCCGCCCTGGCCATCGAGAACGCCCGGCTCCGCACGGAAGTGGAGAAAAGTGCCATTGCGGCCGAACGGACCCGCCTGGCGCAAGATCTCCACGACGCCGTCACGCAGAATCTCTTCTCATCCAGCATTATCGCCGAAGTGCTGCCCAAGATCTGGGAACGCAATCCGGAGGAGGGACGGCGGCGGCTTGAGGAGGTGCGGCGGCTGAACAAGGGTGCTCTGGCCGAAATGCGCAGTCTGCTCATGGAACTGCGTCCGAAGGGATTGACCGAAGTGAGTCTCGATCTGTTGCTGCAACATCTGGTCGAGGCTTTGCAAAGCCGTACGCAAATGCCTATCGAGCTCAAGGCCGATCCACCGGGGACCTTGCCTCCCGATGTACAGGTCAGTCTCTATCGGATTGCCCAGGAAGCTCTCAACAACGTGGCCAAGCACGCTCATGCCAGCCAGGCGTCTGTCCACCTGCGTGTGCGTAGCAATGCCGAGCGTGGCCGACTGGAGTTGAGCATCCAGGACAACGGCATCGGGTTTGATCCTTCTACCGTCCAGGGCCAGCATCTCGGCCTCAAGATCATGCGGGAACGCGCGGAGGCGATCAATGCCTCGTTGCGTATCGACACCGCTCCCGGCAACGGCACCACTGTGTTGGTACGATGGCCCGATGCGGTATCTCCCGGCTGATACGCTCATTTCCCAAATCATCAGTCTCAAGCGGTTTATCCGGTATTGAATCATCCCTTTTCGGAACGATCCCATTCATCGGCAGGAGTTGTCCCTATGGAAGCGTCTTCACCCATCCGCGTGATGATCGTAGATGATCATGCGGTCGTGCGCAGCGGCCTGGCAGCCTTTCTGACCATACAAGACGATCTGGAGTTGATCGCCGAGGCCCGCAACGGGAGGGAGGCCGTGCAACTCTGCCGACACTACCGGCCCGACGTCGTGCTGATGGATCTGGTCTTGCCCGACATCAGCGGAGCCGAAGCGACGCGGCAGATCCTGGCCCAACAGCCTGACGTACGCATCATCGCGCTGACCAGCTTCCACGATGAGCAACGCGTGCAAGAGGCCTTGCAGGCGGGCGCTATCAGCTATCTGCTGAAGAACGTCGATGCCGACGAACTGGCCGAAGCCATCCGCTCTGCCTATGCCGGTCAGCCGGTGCTGGCACCCGAGGCCGCCCAGGCCTTGATCAGCGCCGTCACCCGCCCCCAGAAAGTGGGGGTGGACCTCACCCCACGTGAGCTGGAAGTCTTGCGCCTGATGAAGGAGGGCCTGACCAATCCCGAAATCGCGGAAAGACTGGTGATCAGTCGCTCCACCGTCAAGTTTCACGTCAGCAGCATCCTCTCGAAACTGGGCGTGAACACGCGTACCGAAGCCGTCTCTGTCGCCATCGAACACAACATCGTCTAGTGCGGAACCGCGACGGACTATGAGCAAGAAACCTGTCAAAGCGTACCGGGCCGCGGGCGGTGTGGTCATCGACGAGCAGGGTCGGGTCTTACTGCTGGAGCGCCATGTGCAGCGAGAAAACACCTCGTCCCACGAGATCCGGCTCCCCAAGGGGCACATCGAGAAAGGAGAGAGTGCCGCGCAGGCGGCCCGGCGTGAAGTCGGCGAGGAGAGTGGCTACTGGGGCGTGGCCATTATGGCGGATCTGGGCGAGAACCGGGTAGAATTTGAGCTCCGCGGACGGCAGATCCGCCGCCGGGAACGATATTTCCTCATGCGACTGACCGATGCCCGACGCGGGGAACCCCGACCCTCACATCCCAACGCGGAAGAGGCTCTTTTCCGCCCCCTGTGGG
>RFJM01000085.1 GCA_003694905.1 Caldilineae bacterium | reverse complement strand
CCAAACTCGGGTCGTGGAGCATCCACGGGCGGTTCACCGGATCGGCGGGGGCATCAACTGCTGGGGAAGGCTCCACCGCGAATGCTCCGTAGCCGGCTTTGAGGCGTTGCGGTTTGCGCCGGCCACCGTGGCCTGTATCGGGCTCGTGGCCCGCAGCAACATAGTCTTACCCGCCCGTGTGGCTATAGCAGAAGCGTACACCCACGCCTGCCCGCGGGGCCAAGGCCACCACATGGAGAGCTGCGCGCCGCACGCCGATCATTCAACCTCTCCCAACGCACGAACCTCACGGGGGGTGCGGGGAGCACCCCCGCATCCGCAGCCCCGGCCCCCTCCGGTGCTCCTGCGGGCGTTCAACTCCGCCGTTTCCACAGCCACCAATCTGCGCGGCGCTCGCCCTGCCAACCCTGCTGCCGCCACTCCTCCCGAAACGCCGGTTTCAGCACGTCGCGGATCTGCTCGGGTGCAACACCGGGCGGGCCGGAGACATCCTGTAGGCGCCGTGGACGCACCGCGTACAGCAGGAAGGCAGCGCCTGGTAGCAGGATTCGTGCCAGACCTGTAGCGTAGGCGTGCTGCTGTGCTTCCGAAAGGGCGTGAAAGCAGCCGATGTCGATGGCCACGGTAAAGAACCGGCCCCGCACGGGTATGTCGTCGGCACTGGCCTGGACGCCCCACCAGGGGAGTTCCTCCGCCCGCGCCGCCGCCAGGGCGCGCTCTAGCGCGGTGTGGGCCAGGTCGATGCCGATGACCCGATAGCCATGGCGGCAAAGCTCGCGGCTGTGCACACCGGTTCCACAACCGATGTCCAGGGCCCAGGCGCCGTGCCCAGGATACTCGCGGGCGAACCGTTCGATCTCAGGCGCGACAACGCCGCGGTCCCAGGGTGTGTTGCCTTGCCGATAGCGTGCATCCCACCATTGCGGGCTGTGGGGAGGGGCTTCTTCGTTCATGGGTTGAATGATAGCGGAAAGCCGTACTACGCGCCAGCCTGGTGGCACCACGCGGCTGTGGTGCTATCGAAGCGGAAGGGGGCACCCAACCCTGCTTGGGCGCCAGGGGTAGTGTATCTTGTTTGGTTGAAATCGTGTGTACGTTCCACCACTTCAGCGTCGCAGGGCGGGCTGCATCGCCGCGCTACGGCGACGGCCCGGAAAGCCCCTCCCACATCCGGCCCTGGCAGACAAGCTGAAATCGGGGCCGGAGGTACCGCGCAGGCCCAAGAATTCACTCGTCCTCGCCACGGTGTCACATGAATCCGCCAATATCCTCAGACACACCGTTGGAAGAAAAACGGTTGACGGCACAGCCTTCTTGTGATACTCTTGTGCCAACAAGGAGCACCGGTGCGTCGCAGCGGTAGCTCCGACCGGTGCGACATAGCTGCTGGGACCAATCCGAGAGGAAAACCTGCGGGCGAGAGGCCGCTGGCAGGCAGGCAATTTCCGATGGGACGGCGGAGCATGGCCTGCGAGAGCGGGTCTCAGCCGTCGAGGGGACTGCGAACGGCGTAGGGGCCGGCGTTCATGACATGGGTGTAGATCATGGTGGTCTTGACGTCTTTGTGGCCCAAGAGTTCCTGCACCGTGCGGATATCGTAGCCCGCTTCCAGCAGATGAGTAGCGAAGGAATGGCGGAAGGTGTGGGGGGTGACGCGTTTGCTGATGTCCGCGCGTCTGGCGGCTTCCCGTACTGCCTTCTGCACCACGCTGGGATCCAGGTGATGCCGCCTCATGACGCTCGAGCGGGGGTCCGTTGAAATACGTGAAGCAGGGAAGACCCATTGCCAGGGCCATTCACAGGCTGCGCTGGGGTACTTGCGGGCCAGAGCGTCGGGGAGGAAGACTTCGCCAAAGCCGGCGTCCAGATCTTTTTGATGAAGGATGCGCACCTGGCGCAGGTGTTCTTGCAGTGGCAGGTGTACGCTTTGGGGGAGCACGGAGACACGATCCTTGGCGCCTTTGCCATCGCGGACAATGATTTGCTTCTGGGCAAAGTCGAGGTCTTTAACCCGCAGACGGAGGCATTCGTTGAGGCGCAGGCCTGCCCCGTAGAGAAGTTGCACGATGAGCAGGGGCACACCGGAAAGTTGGTCCAAGATGCGTTTGACTTCCTCCCGGGTGAGGACAACGGGGAGGCGCTGGGGCTTCTTGGCCATGACCGGGCGGATGGGTTGCTCGACGGGTTGGTTCAAGACGTGGTCGTAGAGGAAAAGGATGGCGCTGAGGGCCTGGTTTTGAGTAGAGGCGGCGACATTTCGCTCGACGGCAAGGTAGGTGAGAAACGCTTCGATTTCGGGGGCTCCCATGGTTGCGGGGTGGCGCGGTTGGCCTGCGGCATCGCGGTGAAAGAGAATGTACTGTTTGACCCAATGGACGTACGATCGCTCGGTGCGATAGGAGTAGTGCAGGCGACGGAGGGTGTGGCGGAGCCGGTCCAGGAGTTTGGGCGAGCGTGCTGAGGTTGACATCGGATTTGCCCCGTGTAATGGCTATGTGGTATCCTTGCTGCGAATACTAAGTCCGGGCTTTTATGCGGCGAACTGGCCGCATAAAGCCGGATAATGGCGTATTATACGGTGAGGAGGCCGCCCATGCAACCGAGAAAGGCAGATCGCGCAGCGAGCAGACCCGCGAAATGGAAAATCCCCGGAGAAATGCGGCGAGCAGGCCGTTGAATAAATAGTTGTGCGGCAGAACAT
>RFJM01000572.1 GCA_003694905.1 Caldilineae bacterium | reverse complement strand
CCTTACCAGCCCAGCGCACCGGCTGCCCCCGTTTTGACACGCACCCGCCTGCGAGCCGGCTCGACAGGTACGCGATTTCGGTTTACAATTAGGCTATGTTCACGCACTTACGCCGCACAGACGCCATCCTCTACGCGCTTATTACGCTGCTGGCCACGCTGGTGCTGCTGCCCACGCTGCGTTGGCTAATCAACGAGTGGTGGAGCAACGATTACTACTCCCACGGTATCCTGGTCCCTCTGGTTTCGGTGTTCTTCGCCTATCGCCTGCTGCCCAGTGTCGAGCGAAAGCCGAGTAATCTGGGTTTGCTGTTGCTGGTGGCAGCGCTGGTCATCTATCTGATAGCCCTGTTTCAGCGCGCTTTTTTCGTGGCGGCGCTGGGCATGATCGGCCTTTTCGCCGGCCTTGTCTGGTACTTTTGGGGAGTGGTCGCGCTGAAAAGACTGGCGTTTCCGCTGGCGTTCCTGGTCTTCATGGTCCCGCTGCCTTTTGTCGAGGGCAGCAGTCTCCCTCTGTCGCTGCTTACCGGTCAGCTTTCCACGGGGGTGATGCAGGCGGCAGGGATGGATGTCACCGTGAAGGGCGCCGAAGTGACCCTACCCAATGCCAACCTGGTCGTGGGCGCCCAATGCTCGGGGCTGCGTTCCATCGTAGCGCTCTTCACATTGGTGGCGGTATTCGCCTACATCGTGGAGGGCGCCTGGCCGGCCAAGGTACTGCTCTTCCTCTCGGCGGCTCCCATCGCCATCCTGGGTAATATCTTCCGCGTCAGCAGTCTGCTATGGGTGGCCGACCGCTGGGGCGTGGACGCGGGCTTCAAGTACTACCACGATTATTCCGGCATCTTCTTCTTCCTCTTCGCATTCGCATGTCTGATCTTGCTGGCACGTATCCTGGGATGCAAGAACGTACGCGGCGACCTGCTGTAGTCCTGCTGCTCATGCTCTTGGCCCTCCTGGCGGTGGGCGCCATCTACGGGCGGGATTTCTGGCAGAGCCGCGTGCAGGCCGGCGAGGGCTACACCTTTGTGGCCGATATCGATCGCTGGCGGCGTACCGGTCGCGAGCGGGCCGTGCGAGCGCGGTTCGATTTCAGCCTGGGACCTCAGTTGCAGGATCTCCCACTGGAAATCGGGGACTGGCAGGGCGCCGATGTGCCCCAGACCAATATCGAAGTGCTGATCCTGCTGGAGCCCGAGCAATACGTCTACCGCCGCTACCGGCGCAGCGATGGCAAGTACGTCTGGCTGAGTATCATCGGCAGCCGTCAGGCCAAGTCCTTCCACTCGCCCCAGATCTGCTATACCGCCGACGGCTGGAAGACGGAAGTCGCATCCGAGCCGATCCCGCTGCAGGAGGGAGAAATCTACGGTCTGCGACTGGCCGCGGAGAAGGACCACTGGAAACACGTGGTCCTCTATTTCTACCTGTATCCGGATTATCTGCGGGATGCCAATAGCGGCACCGTGTTGTTCAAGGTGACTGCGCCTCTGGAGGGCTCGTTGGAAGAGACCCTGGCGGTGGAGAAGGCCTTCATACGAGAGTTTTTCGAGAGCGCGCGGCAATAGGCAGCGTCTACCCGGCAACCGCACCGCCTTGCGTCTCGGGCCGTACGGCCAGATCGCCGGCGGTTACGCTGCTAGCGCAGCAGAGAGCGCAGGCGGCCGTTGATGACCTGTTGCATTAGGTAATCCACCAGCCAGGGGGCCAGTCTGTCCAGTCGCCAGACCAGGCGCCCAAAGGGGCTGAGGACTACCAGGCGCGGGCGGCGGCAGGCCGCGTCGACGATGATCTCGGCGACCTGTTCCGCAGTTTGGGTGCCGGGCGCGCGGCGGGCCGGCGTCTCCCGCCGGTGGGGACTGCCGCCGCGGATGATAGCCTTCTGCGCCAGCTGCACCCCGCTGGTGAAGTAGGGACACACGGTCACCACGCCCACGCCGTACGGCTGCAATTCCGCCCAGAGCGCGCGGCCCAGGGCATTCAACGCAGCTTTGGAAGCGCCGTATGCGCCCGTGGTCGGGGTGCCTATCAGCCCCGCGACCGAAGAGACGTTCACCACCACTCCACGGCTCTGTTTCAGATAGGGTAAGGCCGCACGGGTGCAATACACGACCCCAAACAGATTCACCGCGAACTGTCGTTCCACGTCCCCGGGTTGCAGATGCTCGAAGCGACCCGATACCACCATGCCGGCGTTGTTGATCAGCACGTCGATACCGCCGAAGTGGGCCACTGTGTGTTCGATAAGCTGCCGGCACTGCGTTTCTTCGGCGACATCCAGCGCGTGGGCCAGTGCCACGCTGGGGCCGCCGAGTTGTTCGGCCAGGGATTCCAGTTGGGGACGGGAGCGGGCAGCCACCACAACCCGTGCCCCTGCCCGGCGAAAGGCCACGGCCGTGGCTCTGCCGATACCTGTTGAGGCACCGGTGACGATGACCACCTTGTCCCCGAGGTCCTTGCGATCCATCCGGCTGTGCTCAGCGTTGCCGTGCGTAGATGCGGTCCGTCTTGGCCGCGGCGATAAAATCGTTCAGATGCAGGCCGCCGACGAAATGCGTCCACCAGTAGACGGTGACTTTGCCCCATTCCGTGGTAATGACGGGATGATGGTCCTCCTCCTCGGCCATCTGGCCCACGGCATTGGTGAAGGCCAGGGCCGTCGCGAAATCCTGGAAGCTGAAGGCCCGCCGCAGCCGCGGGATTTCATCGATCGTGACCACTTCCCACCCGGCAATCTGGGGCAGAAATTCGGCAATTTCTTCGGCTGTGAGCGGGCGCGACTTGCGGCTGTAGCCGGAACAATGTCGGTCCGCGAGAGGGGTTTGCGCGGTCATGTAGCACCTCCGGCGCCGGGCTCAGTGAATCAGGTTGGGGTCAAAGCCCATGGTAGGCGGCTCCGGTAGTCCGGTACCGCGGAGCTTAATCTCACCGAAGCGCTTTTCGTAGTTGCCCAGGTTGGTCTGCAGGGCCTGGAGCAAGAGCTTGGCGTGATACGGTGTGAGCACCATACGGTTGAGAATTCGCGCTTTGGGGACGCCCGGCACGATATGGGCAAAATCGATTACGATCTCGTTGTAGCTATGATTGATGACCGCGAAGTTGGCGTAGGTCGGTCGCAGATCGCCTGGGATCTCAATCTGGATCTGTTGGGGCTTCGGTTTGTTGGACATGATAGTCAGGATAGGTAGGGATGGAAGGTGGGATGGAGAGGTTAGCTGTGAGTCATGGCAACGGTGGCATCGGCGCGCAGTTCCATGCATTGCACGCCCTGCACGACGCCGCTCTTGGGCGGCACTTCCGCGGCGTCGAAGCGAATGATCTTGCCCAGTCGAGAGAGAATGAAGATGTCCTGCTCCGGCTGCACGGTCATGCAACCGACCAACGCATCGGTCTTCATGGCGACTTTGCCGCCACCGCCCGGCGACTTGTTGGCGCGAAAACCCTCCATCAGGCGTATCGTGCCTTTGCCGTCGGCGCCGAGCAGGAAGACGCCGCTGTCATCGTCGACTTCGCAAGCGCCCACGACTTCATCGTCACGTTGCAGGCGAATACCAAGGCAACCACGCACGGGTACCAGTCGCTGGGCGAAGCGGATGGCCAGGCCTGCACGAGTCGCGATGAAGAGATCTCTATCGCCTTCGACCCAACAGGCAGCCGCGGGCGGCCCTCCCTGTCGCACATCGTAGAGCACCGAGCCGGGACGCAGAGCCGTGGAGAAGGTGTGCCCGCCATAGCGACGCACCTGGCCGCGCGCACTCACCACCATGAGATGGGGGCGTTTGTGCACGGGCAACACGCAGGCCAGATGCTCGTTGTCGTGCCATCCCAGTCTCGCCGCCAGGTTCATGCCACGGCTACGGATGGGCGTCTCGGTGACGGCTTCCACAGGGAAGATGAACGCTCTCGCCTGGCTGGTGATGAGCAGCAGCAGGTCCTCCTGGTCGGCGAGGGCCAGAAAGCGGGGCGGGTCCTCCTCCGGAGTTTCCAGGTCGAAGATGCCCATGCCGCCGCGACGCTGAGGCCGGTAGTGATGCCGGGGCGTGCGTTTGGCCAGCCCGCGGGCGCTCAGGGTGATCAGATTGATGGTGGTGGGCGGCTCGGCCGGAGCCGGGGGCTGCTCGGCCGGCACGCGGCGCTGCTGCCGCGGCCGCCGGAGCCGTGCCAACTCGGCCTCCAGGGTTTCGATATAGGCCACGACGGCGGGGTCGACGCCGCTCAGGTCGGGTCGTTGCATATCCATACGGTGTTTGCTAGGCAGGGCGAAAAGCAGGCTTCCCCGGCATTGTGCCCGCTGCAGCGCGCGATGTCAAGCCGTAGCGGGCTTGAGGGGTGTGTTTCCATTTGGGGGCAGCTCGCGGGCAGCGCTCCCGGAAAAAGAGACGGCCCGACCCGACCAGACCACTAACGAGCGTTTCAGCTTGCCAAGCCGTGCTGTATCGCCGTGTTGCGCCGCCTGGCCGGAAAGCCGGTGCCACGCAAGGGCTGGCTGCGGAGTGCCCTGCCCTGATGCCGCCGGGACAATGATGGCCGAGGTCTGCGTGGCCGGCCTCGCGGTCTGGCAAAGAGCCTTGAGGTGCTACGCTGAAGCGGCGGCCCCTTGTATGGCTGTGTGTGGCCGCGGCTGTTCTCGCGGGGCCCTGCCCCCGGCCGCGCCCAGATTGAAACACATCCCTGCGCTTCTGCGGCGGTTGACGCGCTGCGTCATCTCGTGCTAGAATCCAGCAGTTTCCCACGATGGGGTGGTCCCGGGAGTCTGGGGAGCGCCTCACCAGCGCGTGGGAAGCATCATCCTGTTGTCTTTCCAAGCTCTCCACCTCCCACTCAATGCCGAGGTAGTCGACATGCTTCACTTCGAATTGTCTTCAGAACAAAGGATGCTGAGGGAGCTGGCGCATGATTTTGCAGAAAAGGAAATCAAGCCGGTTGCCGAGCATTACGATCAGACCCACGAGTTTCCGTGGCCGATTATCGAAAAGGCCAAACAGAGCGGTCTCTTCAGTGTGAATATTCCGGAAGAGTACGGCGGGCCGGGGATGAGTCTGCTGGAAGAATGCATTCTGGCAGAGGAGCTGGCCTGGGGCTGTTCCGGCATTTCCACGTCGCTGACCCTGAACTCACTGGCAGCACTTCCCATCATCATCGCAGGAAGTGAAGAGCAAAAGCAAAAGTATCTCACACAGATGGCCGAAGGTCTGCTGGGTGCCTACTGTGTAACGGAACCGGGAGCCGGGTCGGATGTGGCGGGCATCAAGACGTATGCAGAACGGAAAGGCGATGTGTACGTGCTCAACGGTACCAAGACCTGGATCACCAACGCGCCGGAAGCAGACCTGTTTGTCGTATTCGCCAAGACCGATCGCGAGGCCAGACATCGCGGCATCAGCGCTTTCATCGTCGAGCGAGAGTTCGGCGTCAAGACAGGCCAGCCGCTACCCAAGATGGGGCAACACGCCTCGCACACGGGTGAGGTCTTCCTGGAGAACGTGGAAGTCCCGGTCGAGAATCGACTTGGTCCCGAAGGCAGTGGTTTTCTCACCGCTATGAAGGTGTTCGACAAGTCGCGGCCGGCGGTGGCTGCGGCCGCGGTGGGGGTAGCCCGCCGCGCCTTTGAAGAGGCGACCGAGTATGCCAAAACCCGCACAGCCTATGGCAAGCCCATTATCGCGCTCCAGGGTGTGAGCTTTATGCTGGCCGACATGGCTATGAACATCGAGGCAGGGCGACTGCTGGCTCAAAAAGCAGCCTGGCTTATCGACAACGGCTATTCCAACACCATGCACGCGGCCTATGCCAAGGCCTTTTGCGCCGACATGGCCATGAAGGTAACCACCGACGCGGTACAGGTCTTCGGGGGCTACGGCTACAGCAGCGAGTATCCGGTGGAAAAGCTGATGCGGGATGCCAAGATCTTCCAGATCTACGAGGGTACCAGTCAGGTTCAACGCCATATCATCGCGCGCGAGTTGTCGCGGTAAATGAGGCGGGCACGACACGCCCCGGCCACTCCGGAAGGGAAGCGCCGGGGCGTAGCCCGGTTCTCAGCCATACCTGCTACCGCTCGGCTGCTGCCCTACCGCGTCTTCCAGACCCTGTATCCTTGCTGTCGCCGCAGCCATCAAGGGAAACAAGGGGAGTTGTGGTGTACCGGCAGGAGTTGAGGCCGCCTATCGGCAGCTCGCGGGGGTGCGACAGGGGTTGGGGCCGACGTCGGGAGGTGCGGTCCGGGCCGAATCACCAGTCTGCCCGATCGCGTTTGCCGGCTTTGCTGTGCACCATGCTGCAGGTGGCCAAGACCCACCCTGTGCGGCCGCGATTCTTGCCACGGTCAACCCCGCCTATTACAATGGGCTTTCACACCGGCTGGCGGGCGGGCGAATTTGTCGCGCCGTCCCTCGGCCGTGACGAACACCTGTTATGACGACGACTGTCTCTCATCCCCCCACCTTCGTGAGCCTCACCACCGACTTCGGCTGGGAAGACGGCTATGTTGCCGCCATGAAGGGGGTGATCTATTCCATCCAGCCTGCAGCACGCGTGGTCGATATTACCCACAGTATCGGTCCCCAGAACGTGGTGCAGGCGGCCTACGTCCTGGCTTCCGTGGCGCCTTATTTCCCTGCCGGTACGGTGCATGTGGTTGTGGTCGACCCCGGCGTGGGGACCGATCGCCGTCCGCTGGCGGTATTCTGCGAGAGGGCGTGCTATGTGGGACCCGACAACGGCGTCTTTACCCTGGTCTATGGGCGAGAAACGGTGAAGGAAATACGGGTGCTGGCGAACGAGGCCTATCGTCTGCCCCAGGTCAGCCACACGTTCCATGGCCGGGATATCTTCGCGCCCTTTGCCGCACACATCGCCGCGGGCGTTGAGCCGCACACCATCGGACCTGTCATCACCGACCCGGTGAAGCTGAACCTGCCCGAGCCTCGGCGGCAGGCCGGCGATCAGGTCGAGGGCGAGATCGTCTATGTCGATCACTTCGGCAATCTGATCAGCAACATCCCGCTGGCATGGTTCGAGGAGAGCACTGAGTGGGTCTTCGAGATCGGCGGCGTCGAAATCGCCGGATTGCGCCCGGCCTACGGCTTTGTGGCTCCCGGCGAACTGGTGGTTCTGGGCGGTAGTACAGGGTTGGTGGAAGTGGCGGTGCGAAACGGTAGTGCGGCCGAACGCCTGCGACTGGGAGTGGGGGCCCGTGTGAGGGCGTGGCCACGGGGGTCGGGGGATGGTCAAACCGGAGATGAAAGGACACAGCACTCATGAGTGAGTACTATCTCATCAATGGCGGCCGGCCCTTGCAGGGCGAGGTGGAGGTTGCCGGCAACAAGAATGCGGCGCTCCCCATGCTGGCCGCCTGTCTTCTCACCGATGAACCCGTGACGCTTCACAACGTGCCTCGCATCGGCGATGTGGGGACGATGTTGGAGCTGTTACAAGGGTTGGGGGTGAAGGTGCTGGCCAACGGTGGCAGCTCCATCACCCTGCAGGCCCAGGATGTGGAGGGCCGGCGGCTGTCGCCCGAGCTTTGTCTCAGAATCCGAGCCTCGATCCTGCTGGCAGGACCCATGTTGGCACGATTGGGTCAGGTCACCCTGCCGCCTCCCGGTGGCGATGTGATCGGCCGGCGCCGAATCGACACCCACCTCCTGGCCTTTGCCAGACTGGGCGCGCAGGTGGATGTGGATCCGGCCACCCATCAGATCTCGATCGCGGGTGGAAACCTGCGCGGGCAGGACATCATGTTGGACGAAGCCAGCGTGACGGCGACGGAGAATGCGCTCATGGCCGCAGCCCTCACGCCCGGCGAGACCGTCATCCGCAATGCCGCGTCCGAGCCTCATGTGCAGGATCTTTGCCAGATGCTGCAGGGCATGGGGGTGTGCATCGATGGTGTGGGCAGCAACACGCTGCGTATCCAGGGTGCCCGGCGGCTGCGCGGCGGCGAGTTCACCATCGGCCCGGATCTGGTGGAGGTGGGGTCTTATCTGGGTCTGGGAGCGGTGACGCCGGGAGAATTGCGCATCAAGCGTGTGCCCGCAAACCATATGCGCATGATCCTGCATGTGTTCAAGGAGCGCCTGAGTGTGAACTGCTGGTTCGACGGCGAAGACCTGGTGGTGGGTAGTGACCAGGACCTGCGTGTGATGATGGATGTGGGTGGTGCGGTCCCCAAGATCGACGACGGGCCCTGGCCCCATTTCCCGGCCGACCTGCTTTCCATCGCCCTGGTAGTAGCCACCCAGGCGCAGGGTACGGTGCTGATCCACGAGAAGATGTTCGAAAGCCGGCTGTTCTTTGTAGACAAGCTCATCAGTATGGGAGCCCGGATCGTGCTGTGCGACCCGCATCGGGCCGTGGTCGTGGGACCTTCGCAGCTATACGGCCAGGCGATGTCGAGTCCCGACATTCGCGCGGGCATGACCCTGGTCATCGCCGCGCTGGCGGCCCAGGGCACCAGCACCATCGCCAACATCGGGCAGATCGATCGCGGCTATGAGCGCCTGGACGAGAAGCTGCGCAGTCTGGGCGCCGACATCCGGCGGGTCCAGAACCCCGCGCCCATAGGCTACTGAGGTGGATTGCCAAGAGCAAGCGACATGGACGCGACCTTTTGTACCGATCCCGACCGCTCTCTTACCCAGGCCTCAGCTCGTAGGGTGCCCCCTCTGCTAGGGCTGATCCTGGTCGTCTATCTGCTGCTGGGGGCGTTCTATGCGCTGCTTACACCCCTGTGGCAGACGCCCGATGAGCCCGCGCATTTCAACTATGTGCGCCACATGGCCGAGACGCTGCAGCTACCGGTCCTGCAGCCGGGTGACTACGACCAGGCATACCTGGAGACTATCAAAGCCCGCAAGTTTCCGGCCGAGATGTCGGTGGAGCGGATCCGCTATGAGGGACACCAACCGCCCCTTTACTATGCACTGGTAACGCCCTTCTACTGGCTGACAGAGCCATCGGGCATACGGCTTCAGGTGTGGGTCTTGAGATTGCTGGGCGTGGTGTTGGGAGCGGGGGTCGTGTTGCTGATCTGGGCGAGTTGCCGGCGGCTCTGCCCCTCGCAGCCTGATCTTGCTCTGGCCGCGGCGGGATTTGCGGCATTCTTGCCCATGCATGTAGCCATGATGGCTGCGGTAAACAACGATACGCTGGCGGAGTTGTTGATTGCGGCCGGGGTCTTTCGGCTGCTGGGTCACCTGCGCGATGGACCCGCCGGTCGCGGCTGGTTTCTGACGGGGCTGGTGGTCGGGCTGGCGCTGCTGACCAAGCTGCAGGCGTACATTTTGGTACCCCTGGCTGCCGGTGTATGGCTCTGGCAGGCGGCGCGCATTCACATGGTAGGCCGAGAGCGATGGCGGACTGCGCTGGCCGTAGGACTGCCGGCTCTCCTATTGGGTCTACCCTGGTGGGCTCGCAACATGTTGGTCTACGGCCCCGGCGATCCAATGGGTTTGGTACGACACGATGCGGTGGTGACCGGCCAACCGCGCACGGCTGCTTGGATTCTGGAACAGGGGTTGGGCGCGTACGGAGAGCGCCTGGTGAGCTTCACGTTCCGGTCATTCTGGGGCGTGTTCGGCTGGCTGGGTGTATT